>NZ_DAMDAY010000038.1:0-30724 GCF_032093475.1 Lysinibacillus sp.
AGCGGATACACCACTTTTTGGAGCGCTTTCCTTTACTTTTGGAGCGGATACACCACTCCTTGGAGCGCTTCCCTTCACTTTATGAGCGGATACACCACTTTTTGGAGCGCTTTCCTTTACTTTTGGAGCGGATACACCATCCCTTGGAGCGCTTTCCCTTACTTTTGGAGCGGTTACCTGTCTCCTTGGAGCGCTTTCCCTTACTTTTGGAGCGGATACAACACCCCTTGGAGCGCTTTCCCCCACTTTTCAGCGAGGATCCCCCTTCTTGGTGCGTTTTCCTCAACTCTATGCAGTTACACTTCTTTGCAGTGCACTCACCCTCACCGCTCAATCGAGGACTACTTTTTCATTCACCTCAAAGAATATAAAAAAGCAGTACAAAACTGTTTCGTTTTGTACTGCTTCTACTATATTACGATCTTTTTTTCATACCCTTTAATAATTGGGCAACATTGGTGTCTTCTGCCTGTACAGGTTTTTCCTCAACGAGCTGTTCTTTTTTCTTCGGTTTTGTGAGGAAGCTCCAGCCAAAACGCCTTATTGTAATATCAATAAAGAATAGTAGCATGCCTGCTAGGAGAAGCCATGAGGCAATGTTTTGACGGTCCGCTCCTTTTTTTGCAAAGTCACGGAAAACTTCTTGTGGTTCCTTTAAGACAGATCCACCAGTTTGTTTGGTTAATTCTTCTACTAAATGTTCATTTACAGGAAGTAGTTCATATTCAGCACTATAAGGAACGCTTAGTCCTGCTTGATATATGGCCTGCTTTTCATCAGCTATACGGAAGAAAATTAATCCTGGTTCAGCCTGTACAGTAGCTCGAACTTGAGAGGTCGAAATGGTTTCAAGTTGTGTTTCTAGCTCTTCACCTGCTTCATTAACTGCTACAATATCTAAAAATGCTGCTTCATTTGTAGGATCTGTAATCATAAAGGAACCATCTGTTTCCAATCTCACATCGTAGGCAACATCATTATAACTAGGAAGCATTTGTGAAATAAGTGTTTGCCAAAATGTCCCCCAATCCTGCCATCTTGCCCAATCTCCTGTCCATTTTCCGGTAGAATCGGATGTAAAGGCGAATGTTTTACCTAGACCGTATTGCCACTGTGCTAACACAGGATCTTCCTTCTCACTTTCTGCAATGACGGTAGCTCCTTGTTTAGCTGTTGTCCCAATATATGCATTCATTTGAGGGACACCATTAGCAAACAGTGTATTCCAACCTGCCGCATTATAGATTGCTGGATAAAATGGGTTATCCTCAATATAGGTACGGGAAATCATAGCTGTTTCACGAGATAAAATAGAAGGAATGGTTTGCTCATCAATAACATCGTAGAAACGACCACTGCCCATGTCACTTAGCGCTTCTAGTAAGTTTGCGTCGGCATCTTGACCAATCGCAACAGTCGATAATGTGATACCGTTCTCTTTCCCATCAGCAATTAAATCTTCATAATTCCCTGACTGTGATTGCCCATCTGTTAAGAGAATAATATGTTTACGTTGCAGCTTTAGATCTGCAAGATTTTCATAGGCTTTTGCAAGTGAACTATAAATCTCTGTTCCACCACCTGGTGTAACGGATAAAATCGTATCTACTGCTTCTTCTTTACTACTCAGAGGCGCTGTCTCTATAATCTCCCATGGCCGATCATCAAAGGCGATAAATCCTAATGTATCTTCATCGCGCAACATTTCTACTGAACGTGCAGCAGCTTCCTTAGCAAGCTCGAGCTTGGACCCAGACATACTGCCAGAACGATCGAGTACAATGACTAATCCTAATGAAGGTAGTTGCTCTTTTCCCTTTATTTCCATTTCTACAGGTAATAAAGTTTCAATTGGCGTTTTGAAATAGCCCCCTAAACCAAAACTGTTTTCCCCTCCAACCATGGTGAAACCTACACCAAAGTTTTTGACAGCTTGCTCAATAACACTCATTTTTGCCTCACCTACTAAATGGCCAGGAACATTGTCAAAAATGATTGCATTATATTGCAAATAGCTGGACAGTTCATTTGGTAAACTTTTATGCTCGATAACATCAAAGGCTATGGATTGACTACCAAGTGCTGCTGCGATAGGTGAGGCTGTTTCGTAACCATTGACAATGAGTAAATGTGGTTCACTTTGCACCATTGTGACACTTGTTAACTTATTGTTTTCAAAAATAGCATCCTGTCCTACTTGTACAACAGCCTCATATTTTACTAGTCCTTCAGCAGTCGCTGCGTGCTTATAGGTAAACATATTCGTACCTTCATTAAGCTCAATAGACTCACGATGAATAAGCTCATCATTTTCATATAATAGCAGCTCACCTTTACCTGCTGCTGTTGCATAAATCTCTGTCACTAATTGTTGCTGCTCCCCTACATAAGCAACTTGAGGGGATACAAAGCTTTTTAGCGAAACATCATGCACAACAGGCTGACTAAAAGGTACAACATCTACACTAATGTTAGAGTCTTTTAACCTTGTAGCGAATTCTAAGACATCTCCTTTTGTCTCATTAGCATCAGTTAATAGCACTAAACGAGTTGCTTTTTTTGGATTAACAATACCAGTTGCCAGTTGGAGACTTTGTTCAATATTCGTTTGATCGGTTGCTTTTATTTCAGTAAGCTTCGGTACTTCCTTTAGCGTTTTTGATAATATGGCTTCTGTTTGTAAAGTGGAAGAAAAAGAATACACCCCTGCAAGCTGTTGATCCTTTTTCGATTGTAGGCTTTCCTGTATAAACTGAACCATCTCATCTTCTGTACCATTCATAGAAGCAGAACGGTCTATTAAATACACAATTTGTTCTTCTTTTATGGGCAATAATAGATAGGGACCAGCTAACGCAAAAACTAAGCACCCTACTGCGATTATGCGAATAGCAAGCACAACAACATGACTCTTTTTTAGTCGCTGCCTTTCACGAAAATAAGTCCATCCAAAATAGAAGAACAATGGAAGTAATAGCAACAATACTAATGGCCAATCAATTCGTAAATCCACGACGTCGTTGCACCTCCCACTCTGAAACAAGCAATATTAAAATAATAATAATAAGCCAAGGTACGAAAGATGCCTTTGATATTTCTTCCTTCCCATTGTCTGGGATGTCACCTAAGGTAAAGCTTGTCCCTTGTTCAATGACACGTTCTTGTGCTTGTAATTGCACGATAAAATGTTTTTCCTCATTATTTGAACGAACCATATAAATACCTGGTTGTTTTGGTGCAATTAGCATGCCATTCGTGATAGATGATTGAAACTCATCTTCTTGTGAATAAACACTCCAGTCTCCTTGTGCTAAAGCAACCGCACGCTGCTCATTTGGTGTGAAAATACCAAGGGAACCAACAGATTCTGATAATTGCTGTTCAATACTCCATAAAAATAGCGGGAATGATGGATGTAATGGCCAATCTGTATCAGCAATATCGGCTAAAACAATGATATCCCCTTTCGGAGAACGTTGAATGAAAGGTTCATCCCCCACAGAAGCAATAGTTTGATAATCTGCAAATCCAGGATAAATAGCATTTACATAAACATCCTTTAGTTCACTAAATGCAAATAAGGCGTCACTTTGAATACTTATTGTGCCCTTTACTTCCATCTTTTCAGCATCATCACGACCAAATAACACAAGAGGCTTTTCCATTTTCTCCAATAAAGCCGTTTGGTTCGTAATCACATTCGCATCCAGATTGTCTGCTACTTGCAGTGATGGAACGATTTTCACCCCACTACTAACGGTTTGAAAGCCTTTTTGTATCAACTGATGCATGCTTTGATCAACAACCATTTTTGAAGTATCGGTTTGTAGTAGAACGGTTTGTTGATTATCTACCTTATAATCATCTTTTGCATCGATAAGAGCAGTCATTGACTTTGTTAAAGGTAAATTTTTGAATGTTTTTGTAATAGCTTCATTGGGAGGCACAACTACACTTTCTGCTACAACCTCTTTCCCTTCAGCATTTTGCAAAGCTAGTGTTACCTTTTGCTCGTCAGGTGTATCGTTATGTAGCTGTACAAGTGCCATCGTAGCCTGTCCATCTGTCGTAGCAGCAAATCGTGTAATAGCGATATTTGTTAAGTCCTTTGGAGCCCCTCTTACTAGCCATTTCAATGAGTCTTTGTCCATCGGTAATTGTTTTTTATTAAGTGTATCTGTAAAAACATAAATAGAAGTTGGCGTATCACCAACAAATGCCTGTGCAACATCAAGTGCCTTGTTTATTTCTGCGGTTTCATAGGTTACTTGTAAATTTTTAATCGCTTTTTCAATTTCATTTGTGTTTGTTTCTCGCTGTAAAACGGCTTGTGGAGTAGCACCAGTTGTTATTAATGTGACAGGTCTCCCATTTAGCTCGCTCATTAATGACAACATTTCCTGTTTATGTGTATCAAAGGTTGATTGATCTTTACCTGCTAGCATCGTAGCTGAAGTATCAACGATAAATATCGTTTGTGCACCAACAATCGTAGATTTTTTAACATACGGATTCATGAGTGCCAATACAAGCAGCAATAAGGCAAGCAGCTGTAAATAAAGTAAAGCATTTTTTTGTAAATGCTTTAAATAAGGCGATACACGGGTTTCCTGCATAATTTCAGACCAAAATAAAGTTGAAGAGACAGTTTGATCTGTATACTTTTTACGAAAGAAATAATAAAGTAGGACAATGACCGGGATGATGGCCGTCCAGCTAAATATAATTTGACTAAAGCCCAATACGGCTCACCTCACCTAATCCAATGTGCTTTTAATAATTGTTGGAAAATCGCATGTTGAAAACCATCTTCCACTTTCAATTGTATTTTTCGAACACCAAAGCGACGACAAATGGCCTCTAACTCTTCTTCATGTAATAATCGCCTTGCATGATAGGTTTCTAGAACTTTAGAGGACATCGTTACATTGACATCTTTCCCTGTTTCACGATCTAGGAGGCGGACATCACCGGAATAATTGGGTGAAAGCTCCTCCTGGGTTACAATTTGCAACATGCGAACATCGCCTGCATATCGTGGTAACCTTTTTAACAGCTGTTCCCATTCCTCAATCGGCTCTAACCCATCTGTGATAATGAATAGCACAGTACTATCTTTAGGTAAAGCTTTTAATGCCCCCTGGGCGAAACTGCTAGAGAAACTAGCTTCCTCTATTTCAGTCACTACCTGCAAAAAAGCACGGCGATACATTGCACCCTTACGTCGAAATGGCGGTTTTCCTTCATGTTGGACAAATGAAAAGGATAGGCGATCATCTCGCCCTAGTACCATTAAACCGAGGGACGCCACTATTTGACGAGCAAATAGCCATTTGGCTTCCTCTCCCATCGATTTGGTAGTATCTAGCAATATATGGACACGCATCTCTTGTTCATCTAGAAACCTTTTAATAAAGTATTTATTTGTTCTCGCAAAAACGTTCCAATCTACTTGACGAACATCATCACCTAAATGATATTCTCGAAAATCTGAAAAATCGAGGGAGGCCCCGAAGCGCTGTGAACGGTGTGAGCCCTTATGTTGCCCACGTAGTTTGGAGGCCGTCGCTACTTGGAAACGACTGATTTTCGCTAACCAGTCTTCGGGCAATAAGTATTTCTCTGTCACTTGCTTATACCTTGCTGAACTTTTTCTAAAATAACATCAATTACATCATCTGTTGTTTTTCCTGAAGCCTCCCCTTCATAATTCAACAACATCCGATGACGTAAAACTGGTTTTGCCACGGATTTAATATCTGCTACAGAAACATGGAAACGTCCATTCATCAATGCTCTAGCTTTTGCCAATTTTATTAAGCTTTGCAATCCACGTGGACCACTGCCATACATAGCATATTGTTTAACCTCATCAAGAGCATCTGGTCTTTCAGGATGTGTAGCCACCACTAGGTCAGTTGCATATTCTAACATTTCATCGGCAACCATTACTTCCTTCACCATTTGTTGTGCTTCGATAAGAGCCTCTGTATTCATGAGCTTCTGTAAATCAATTTCTTGAGCGCCTGTCGTTCGTTTCATAATTTCCATAAGTTCATTTTTTTCAGGGTATGGTACAAGAATTTTACAAAGGAAACGGTCCATTTGCGCTTCAGGTAATGGATAAGTTCCTTCCATCTCAATTGGGTTTTGCGTTGCTAATACGAAAAAAGGTTTCGCCATTTTTTTCGTATCCCCCAAAATCGTCACCGTTTTCTCTCCCATTGCTTCTAACAAAGCACTTTGTGTTTTTGGTGTTGCACGATTTATTTCATCGGCTAACACCATCTGACTAAAGATTGGCCCCGGTTGAAATGTAAATTGCTGCTTACCATCAGGTGTACGTTCAATAATACTCGTTCCTGTTATATCTGCTGGCATAAGATCTGGTGTAAATTGAATACGTGAAAACGACAGATCAAGTACTTCAGAAATTGTACGAATTAACATCGTTTTCCCTAAACCTGGTAAACCCTCTAACAATGCATGACCATCCGCTAGTACTGCAAACAATGTATAATCAATTGCTTCTTCCTGCCCAACAATGAAACGATGAATTTCTTCTTTAACTTGTTGTAATTTCGTACTCATTTCAACATACTGTTGCTCTGTAAATGCCATTTCTTTTCCTCCTACTGCGACTCAATTGACGTGAAATAAGATTGCACGACATTTTGTAAATCCTTCGGTAACTGTAAACGCTCTGAGCTTTCTAAATAGCTGTCTTTATAGGAACCAATTACCTCTTCATAAGGTCGAATGGAGCCCTTTGTTATGGGGCCATTTCCTTGTTGTTCAGAAACATGCGTACCATCTCCTAGTGTTCCACCATCCACAGATGTTTCACTGGATCCTCCAACCCGATTCGGTGTCGTTAATAGATTTCGACTACCCTGACCACTACCTGCTCCTTGACCTTGGCCCTGTCCTTGACCTTGGCCTTGGCCTTGTCCTTGACCCTGTCCTTGACCTTGGCCTTGACCCTGTCCTTGGCCTTGACCCTTACCATTTGGTTGTTGGGAACTACTTTGGGCATTATTTTGACCAGACTGACTTGGCTGATTACTTGGTTGAGAATTACTTGATGATTGTTGATTGTTACTGTTTCCGGTACTAGCATTGGCAATCGCATTTTGTAAGGAATTACTTGCTGGTTTACCAAGCTTACTCATAGCTGTTTGTGTGGCATTTGCATTTTCTGTTAGATCTTGCTGCATTTGAGCAAGTTCTTTTAGCTGCTCAATCTCATCCTTCGATAATTCTTGATCTTCTGTAGCGCCATCTTGACTAGCTGTTTGTTTATCCTTTAATTGCTGCTCCTTTAATGCTAGCTCCTTTTGTTTTTTGACAACTTCTCGTAAAGCTTCTTCTGCTGTTTCAGTCTCTTTTAAAGTATTTTGAAGTTCTTGCAATTGCTCTTTTACTTCTTTTGTCTGTGCCTTTTTCTCTAGTTCTGCAACTTCTTTTTTCATATCTTCAATTACAGCTCGTTCTTTTTCAACCTCTATCGCTTCTATTTGTGTAGCTGCCGGGAACATATAAAGAATAGCTAGGACAACTATTGTAATAAATAGACCGATAAACGCTTTAGGACGAAACATATTTTTCTTTCGAGCCTTAAAATCCGCAAAAGCTTTTTCAACATTCTCTATGGCTTTAGATAATAAAGATTGAACAAGGGGGTCCTGATCATTTTTAAATGATAGCGCTGTAACTAACTCATTGTGTGAAAAATATTGATCGAGTGTATGCAAAGCCTCTTTCTCGTTAACACGTCTCCACCATATGTAAACAATAGTTACAATCATAACGGTAACAAAAACACCAATCGCTATTTGACGATAATATGGCCAGACAAATAATCGTGAAATAAGGACGAGAGAAGCACCCGAAAGCAATGCAAAAAACAAGCCATATTGTGCAATAGGAAGGCTTCTTTCAAAAGTTAAACTCGACTTTGCACGCTGAATATATTTTCGTAATTGCTTACGCCGCTCCATAACTATTCCTCCTCATCGGTTACTTTTCATATTGGCACGTAATTTTTTGATCGCTATCGTTAAACAAAGCACAATGATGAATACATAAGCGATTAAATAAGTAATCCAGACAGGTAATTTCACACCAGAAAGTTCAGCTAACGCATCTCCCATCTCTGGTGAAATAAGCGTTAACATTAAGGCACCTGGATTGATGGATGCCCAAAAATAAGTCATAAAGGAGGTACTAGTACCAACAGCGTTCCCCATCTGATGAAAGGCCATCGTTAAAAAGAAGAAGAATGCTGTAATACCTCCTAAAAAGATGATAGAGCCATATGTGGCAATCATGGCAACAATCGTTCTTTTGGTAATCGTTGAAAACATAACACCTATACTACCTATTGCTACGACAGTGACTAAATAAAATAAGAATATGGAAATCAGCTGTGAAGGTGAAACACCACCGAATAAAAATACTAAACTATATAGTGGCAATCCTGCCACCAGCATCAATACTAGAAATGCTACGGAAGATAATAATTTTCCAACTACAATTTGTGTCGAACTTTGTGTTGTTGTTAGTAAAATATTTAATGTTTGTTTTTCACGCTCACTACTAATAGCACCTGCAGTCAAACTCGGTGTAATAAAAAGAACTAATGCCATTTGTAAAATTGTTAGTACAGCAAACATCATAAAGCTTGTATCTGGTCTAAAGAAGCCCTTGCCAGTAAACTCCGTTGTAAGCAATAAAAATCCTGCAATGAAAATACAAAGTACTGCTAAATAAAACATTAAACCTGAGAAACTTTTAAAAGAACGGAAGCGTAACTTCAATTCTTTTACGAGTACTGGATTATAAAATCTCTCCATCATTGATTGTCCGCTCCCTTCGTAATAGCCATAAAGACATCCTCTAAATCTTTTTCTTCTTCATTCAATGCATAGATCGGTAAATCAGCAAGCATTGCCTTCTTCAGTAATGCTATCTGTTCGGCATTTGTACCGCGATAGTTAAAGGCAATTTCTAAACGATTGTCGATCACATCAATAGATGAAACATGTGGATCTTCCTCTAAAAATGCACGGACTTCTTCTAGTCGATCTGTTATTTTCAGCACAATCCGCTTTTCTCCCTGTAACTGGGCTTGAATTGCAGCTACATTGCCATGCGCAATTAATTTGCCATTATCAATAACCCCGATTTCATCACACATCTCTGCAAGCTCTGGTAAGATATGCGAAGAAATCAAAATGGTTTTCCCCATTGACTTTAAATTTCGTAAAATATCACGCATCTCTACACGTGCACGAGGATCCAATCCTGATGCAGGCTCATCTAAGATCAATACCTTTGGATCATGGATAAGGGCACGGGCAAGACATAACCGTTGCTTCATCCCACGAGATAATAAATCTACATATTCATAGCGTTTGCTTGTTAAATTCACAAGCTCTAATAGTTGAGGAATTAGCACTTGACGCTCTGCCAGTTGAATACCGTAGCTCGCACCATAAAAATCTAGATATTCATCTACTTTTAACTGATCATATACACCAAAGAAATCAGGCATATAACCAATTTGCTTTCTTACTTCTTTCGGTTCCTTCACAACACTTTTGCCATTAATCAGTGCATCACCAGAAGTAGGTGATAATAATGTAGCTAAAATAGAGAATGTTGTTGATTTCCCTGCTCCATTGGCACCAACAAAACCAAATACTACACCCTCTTCTAAGGAAAGGTTTAAATGATCTAATGCTGTAAAGGAGCCGTATCGTTTCGTTAAGTCACGAATTTCAATCATTATTTTGCCACTCCTTTCAGCTCTATATCTGGTAGCTTCGTTTGCTCTCCTGATGGATCAGGACCATATTTGATTTCGATTCGAAGCTCCCCATCTTGGTTAAAGTACTTTGAAATGTTATCCGAAAATACTTGTTTTGTATCCACTAAAGGCTCGTACAAATTCGTTTCATTATTCCATATCGACAGCTGCATACGCTTAACATCCTTATTAGAAATGGTCAGTTCATTTAGTGATTGAACAGCATCCATAAATTGATCTGGCATTGCCATCGTTACTTCGTATAAACCATCTGATAGATACCATTGGTTCAATTCCTCATCAATTTTTTCATAATAGCCACTTGCAGATAGTGGAGCTAATGTATAGTTAAAGTTATTGCGCTTCATCGTAAATGGACCTGATAGCTCCACCTTCCCTTTAAATGGTTGAACAAGCATTGTAATTGGTGACATATTGGCACTTGTTTCAAGTTCAACCCCTACAATAGCTTGATCTGTCCAAGCAGTAAGAATCGGCTGTCTATCATTTTCTACGAGTGGCAACGCCATCGTTTTCATTCGTTCAATACGCATTGGATCTACCTCATCCTTCGTCGATGGGTAACTATAGTTGTAACTATTAAATGAAGATGGCTTTTGAAGAACAGTTGTTTTCAGTTCCTTATCAACCTGTAAAGTTCCATTCGCTTCAATATCACCTAATTTTACTTCTTTCACACCAGAGATTAATGTGACATCCTTTAATGCAAATGGGAAATTATTTTTAACCGTTCCTGACAGCTTTTCATTTTTTAATGTGATATCAATATCCATTTTGCCGATATTTTGAGCTGACGATTTTCCTGCAAAGGATTGCACGGACCAATAGCTTAAGTCACGTAATGTTAGCGTTGAACCATTGGCATTTTCTTTAATATAGGAAGACTCATGTAGAGCTCCCATCGTGCCAGTAAAATTATTGTAACTTCTTAACGCAACGGCAGTCGTGTTTTTATCTGCATTGACTACAAAATCACCACTACGATTCGTTAAAATAGATTCCACATAATATCCATTTACACTACTATCCTCATTTACCTTATAAAATGCAGATTGTTGAACTTGTGGCTGAACAATTCGATCTTTCGCCCCAACAATAAAGAGAACAATTGAAAGAACAATAGAGATGGATGGAATAACCCACCATGCATGCTCACGCTTATCCATTTTTTTTAGGACAAAGTACAAAATTGGACCAATGATTAAAATATAAAGAATAATGACGATTAGCATATAGCCTACTGATACTTCAAAGGATGGGAATAACTCATTAATGTTACGAAGCTCATAAGAAATTTGGTCAAATGGTGATTGACCCTGCCTCATCATCCCTTGCTGTGAAATGCTCTGAACATCAATCATTTTAGCTATAAGTGCCGCGTAGCCATCCATTGACGAAAGTGGTTGATCTCCTAACGAGAAGGCTGTTTGAATAACTTCTCCACTACCAACTGCTTTCTTTGCTGCTAACACTGCATTGTTTTCAGTTAGTACGGGTAGACTTCCTTCATTAGTTTTAGCAGCGTAAACTGAAATAGGCTGTGTAAAAATACCGCCACCAGACAATTTTGTTAATGCCTCTGCAGAAATCGAAGTCATCTCTTGTGATAATGATAATGGTAAATAGTCTTTTAAAATCCCTGCTGTTGCATCGATTTGATCAGCAGCCCCTAAGAGTAATGTACCGCCATCTTGTACCCATTTAAGTAAGGATTCTTGTTGTTTTTGTGATAAATCGGCGATTGCCACTTCATCTACAACAATTACATTCGCCATAGCAAGTCCCTGTGAATCTTCTGGGAATGTATAATCTTTTAATTGATTAATATTAAATACTTCCACATTACTTTGAGCGACAAAAGTGGATAAACGTAAAAATGCTGAAAGTCGATCACTTTTATCCGTCAGTGTATAAATAAATGTTGAAGAGGGATCTAAAAAGTTAGATTGTAGACGTTTTGTCCCTTTATAGGCAATCTTTTTTCCTTTTTCAATACTCCCTTCATAAAAAGCAAATAGATCTGCCTCCGAATAACTATAGTCAGCTAAACCATCCAGATAGAAAGTAAATGTCTTTTCTTCTCCTGCTGCTATATCAATTGGAACGACCATTGCTGATGCAGCCTCATAGGAATTGGCAGAATTAATCGCCATATCTCCTGAAAAATCTGCGCCATTATTTTTTACCGTAACTTGTAGCGGCACTACTGATTGATATTTAGCTTTACCTGAAATACCTGCTGTTGCTTTTACCTCTAGTGTAGCAGCAGCACTTGCTTGTGCTGAAGGCAACATAAAGCTAATTACAAGCATAATTAATAAGGTCAGTGCCGTGATTTTTGTCTTTTTCAAAAGCTCAACCCCTTTTTATGTAAATAGATGGTTACATAATTATACGATTTAAATTGTAGTTTGTTCCATTTCTTATGACATCTTCATGAATATTCATAAACTCTTAAGAAATTTAGGTCCTCTATAATGAAAAAAAGGCAATCCCGAAAGAGCTTGGAACTGCCTTATTTCCTAATTTGTATAATCAAACAAACAACGAGCATGATCCTGCACTACTTCAACAAACGCCTCTACCTGTCTTAATTCAAAGGAGGATTCATAGCCAATTAGCCAAGTATCTCGCGTAAGACCAAACTCTTTTTCATCATTTGTTAGAGGGATTTTATGAATTGCATCATGGTCATTTAACGTAATGGAGGGTAGTATAGCATATCCAATACCATTTAAAGCCATTTGCTTACAAATCTCAATTTGATCCACTAAAATTTGTTTCCTTGGATTTGAAGCAAAATGCTGTTGCCACCATTGTTGAATTTCTTGATAGTAGTTGGAATCACTTTTATATTGAATAAATGGACGGTCTGTCTTTAGAACATCTTCAATAGTCTTAACCTCTTTATCCACTAAATAAAGCGTATCTCTAAAAAGATGAATCTTTTCTCCCTTCCAGTCAACCTGCCCTCGTACAATGCCAACATGTGCTTCACCCTCATAAAGTGCTTTTACAATTTCAGAACTCCAACCAGTCATAAGAGATATTTTTGCCTCAGGATATTTTGATACAAAGTCCTTCAAAATTTTCGGAAGCCAGTTTTGGCCTACAATAGAGGCACAGGCAATTTTCAATGTCCCATTTACCTTTGTTGTTAAGGATTGAATCGTTTCAAAAATCTCTTCCTTTTTAGTTAGCATCTCCTTTGCATACGCAATTACCTGCTCGCCAGCTGGTGTTGCTGTTAACCCCTTTTGTGAACGAATAAATAACTGTGCACCCCAGTCTTTTTCAATTGTTTGCAAACGTTGAGATAGAGCTGGTTGGGATAAAAATAGACGTTCTGCTGCTTTTCGCATATTGCGTTCTTCAGCTAAAATTTTTAAAATTTCTGCCTCTGTTGCCATCAATCTGTAAACCTCCAATACAAGCAAAGAGGGCCTCATGATTTTCATCTGAGTCCCCCTAAGCTACTAATCTTTTTGATAAATATATTTTTTCAATTGCTTTAATATAACACGTCTTGTTAATATCCCTGCAAATGTTCCTTCTTCGTCCACTACACATAAAAAGGCGTGGTTAATAACTAAATCCAAAGCACGCTGGAACGTATCCGTTAACTTTAAAACAGCGATTTCTTTTTCCATTATTGAGTCCACTTTAATATCAGGTAGCTTTTCATATTCAATATGCTCAAGTCCAAGAATCGATTCAGTAATCATTTTCATGCTTAGTAAACCTTGAAGTCGATATTTCAAATCTAATACAGGTATGGACGAGTACCCTGTACGTGTTAGTACAAGGAGTGCATGTTCCGCACTATTTCCACTTTGTACATGCGCAACTTTTTCAGAGGAAATGATAAAATCACTAATTGGCATTGCTAATAAGTCTTTGCTGTTAGTTGAAATCATGAACTTCTTCTCCTTTTCTGTCCTCACTGTGTAGAACAGTCCTTCTCTTTCATCATATCACAATTTTTCTATGTATGACCATGATCAGAACTAGAAGAGTTTTTCACGAATAATGAATTATTTTAGCCTAACAACAAAAACTAAGTACATCTTCATTCAGCTAAGCTGTTTCTTTACTGAATGAAGATGATGGTGTTTAATAGCCCGCCTTACTCCAGTAATAAAAAATCATGATACCTAAAAAAAGCAAAAAAATTGCATATACCCAAACAATGGGGTTCAACATTGTTGCATATTCTTCCACTGTTTCGGAAACCGGGGTATCATTTTCAGATTTCCGTTCAGAAGTCATTTTTGCAATTTTTAATGTGGAGACAAAAGAAATAGCAGAAATGATCACAATGGCAATGATAGCTGGTATTAACCACATACCCATAGGCAAAACTCCTTTCTTTCCCCTTAGTATGCGTCAACCAAGCTCTCTATTATGCACAACATTTATTAGAAAGGATATTGATTGAGCCATTGCCCACCATCGAGTGTGACACATTCTCCATTCATATAACTTGCTTTGTTAGACATCATAAACGTAGCTAAATCAGCAATTTCTTCAGGTGTGCCTGTGCGACCTAATGGAACAGAATCTAATGTTCGAGCCGCTGCTGCTTCTGATTCCCAAAGCTTATCAGCCCCACCTGTTCGTTCAATTGGGCCAGGTGCAATCGCATTGACTCGAATGCCATACTGTTTTCCCCATTCGACAGCTAAGGTTCTTGTCAATGACAATACCCCTGCTTTTGCCGCAGCTGAATGGATAACACCCGCTCCAGCATTCCAAGCATAAGTTGCCACCATATTTAAAATAGATCCTTTAATCTTATGTTCAATCCAATACTTACCGACAACTGAAGAACAGAAGAATGTCCCATTTAACACAATATCTACTACAGCCTTCCAGCCATTTGGTGATAAATCCTCTGCACGGACAATAAAATTACCTGCAGCATTATTCACAAGCCCATCAACTTGACCAAATTTTTCAACAGCAAATGCAAGCATTGCCTCAGCATGCTCTGGCACACGTACATCCATTTGGAATGTCTCAATAGCAGGACCAGCCTCAGCAATAAATTTTTTAGCCTCTGCTAGTCGTTCTTCGTTGCGCCCTGTGATGACAACATTCGCTCCCTCAGCAACGAATTGCTTCGCCATATAAAGCCCCATACCACTTGATCCGCCTGTAATAATAATGGTTTTCCCTTGTAACATCCCATTTCCCCCTTTATCAAAAATGAATGATGATTCATTAAAATTTTACTATATTTTCTCGAATATGTCATATTAATTCTACAGATAGCTAGTTTATTTTTCTGTCTACTAAAAAAGAGAGCTATTCTAGTAAACTGAATAGCCCCCATATATTAAAATTCATACGTATAAGCAATTTTATATAGTTCCATTAATTCTTCCTTTGTCGGTACCTTTGGGTTATTACTTGGGCTGCCACTTGCAATTGCGTCCTCTGCCATTTTAGGGATGGCATCATAGTAAGCTTGTTCCTCTATTCCCCATTGCTTTAAATTCCCAATCTTCATATGCTTACACATTTCTTTAATGGACGTAATAGCTAGCTGAGCAAGCTCTTCTTGCGATAAGGGTTCTTTTGTTTCATTAAAAAACTGACCTAAATCTGCTAGACGATCTATGCATGATTCTTTTGAAAAGTCCAGAACTGCTGGTAAAAGCATCGCATTTGAAATACCATGTGGAACATGGAAGAGTGCACCAATTGGACGTGACATGCCATGCACTAAAGCAACGGACGCATTAGAAAAGGACAGCCCAGCCTGCATAGAGCCTAATGACATAGCTTCTCTCGCATCAACATCATCCCCATGCTCATAGGCTTTTACTAGATTATTAACGATTAATTCCATAGCAGATAATGCAAGCACATTAGAATAGGGATGTGCTAAACGTGATAAATAGCTCTCTATTGCATGGCTTAATGCATCAATACCCGTCGCCGCAGTAATTGCGGGCGGTGATGTTAGCGTTAAAATAGGATCGACTATCGCAACCGTTGGCATAAAGGCTTGCTGCTTAATCATCATTTTTACATCACTCTTCGTATTGGTAATAACGGTTGCATCTGTTGCTTCCGATCCTGTACCTGCCGTCGTAGGTATGGCTATGTGAGGAATTGGTGCTTGCTCTGCAACCTTTGCCATCTTCATATAATCCCCTATGTAGCCACCATTTGTAGCCACTACTGCAATTGCCTTGGCCGTATCTATACAGCTTCCCCCACCAACCGACAGAATGACATCGCAGTTCTCGTTTTGCAATAATTGTAATCCCTCTGCTACGTACGTATCATCGGGCTCCGTTACTACCCCTAAATATGAAACCGCTTCCACCCCTTGGGTCTTTAATAGCGTACGACATTGGTTAACAAAACCTAAGCTATCCATGATTGGGTCGCTAACGATTAATGCCTTGGAGCCTAATTTTTTTGCATATTCGCCCACTTCTTCAAATGAGTCTCGCCCATATACGATTGTGCCTGGCGAATGAACCGTAAAGATTGTTTTTGTTTGAATCATATTTCAACCCTCCTAAGCTATTGAGCTGTATAGCCGCCATCTAATAAAATGGCCTGACCAGTTAACCCCTTTGCTGTATCACCTGCTAAATATAAAGCTAGTGCCGTAATTTCTGAGACATCCAGTAGCCTTTTTTGCGGTACTAGTGGATATAACACCTGTTCAAGCACTTCCTCTACCTGAATACCCCGTGTCTTTGCTAAATCACTAAACTGATTACGTACTAATTCTGTATCAACATATCCCGGACAAATGGCATTTACCGTGATTCCATTAGTCGCCACCTCAAGTGCAGCTACCTTGGTAAGCCCAATGACACCATGCTTTGCAGCATTATAACCTGCTTTACCAGCAAACCCTATGACGCCATTGATGGAGGCCATATTAATAATTCGTCCAAATTGATTTTTCTTCATATGTGGTAATGCATATTTCATCGCGACAAAGGGTGCTACGACCATTACCTTTTGCATAGCCTCAAAAATCTCCGTATGAAATTCTTCAATTAGAGAGACGTGTTGAAAACCTGCATTATTGATTAAAATATCTATTGTTGAAAAATGACTTATCGTAAAATCGATAGCCTTTTTTATAGCCTGTTCCTCTGTTACATCACATGTATAGGCAGTTAAAGTGGGATTTTGTACAACTGCCTCTTTTAATAAATGTTCATCTTTATCCGTTATCACTACATTTGCTCCTTGTTCAGCAAATGCTTGAGCCATAGAAAGACCGATGCCACGAGCTGCCCCGGTAATGAAAACCGTTTTTCCTTGCATACTACATCCCTCCTACATCTACATACCCAATGAGAATAATATGATCGCAATGATTGTACCTATAATCGGGATAATTACGGTCAATGCTCCAAATGGCATATAGGCATCCTTATGCTTTTCATTACATACCGAATTGATGGTTGTCACAACATATCCACCATGTGGCAATGAATCAAGGGAACCTGATGCGATAGCGATTGTCCGATGCAACGCTTCTGTGTCTACACCCATATCGATATAATGTGGTGCCAGTAAAGGCATCGCAATGGTTTGTCCTCCAGATGCGGAACCTGTTAAACCAGCAATAACAGCAATGGCTAGTGCACCTCCGATTAACGGACTACCAGGGATATTCGTCATAACATCTACTGTTGCAATAAAAGACGGTGTTGCTTTTACTACCCCTCCAAAGCCGACTACAGCCGCTGTATTCGCAATGGCAATAATAGCACCCATTGCGCCTGCTGCTAACGTTGCTCCAACTGATTTTGCATATTTAAAGCTCACTATATACGCCACAATACAACCACTTGTTAATGCCACAATTAAAGCCGAGGTTCCTAGGGAATCGTGAAAAATATAAGAAATTACTAAAACAACTAATAACGGCACAAGACTCAGAAGCGGGCTCGGAAGCTTACGCTTTTCATCTGCTACTGGATCTGTTGAACGTGCAATAAAAATTTCTCCATTTTTAACAGCCCGCTTAATCATCCAATTCAACCAAAGTGAGCCACCAACAGCCATGAAAATAGCGACAACAATACTAACTTGCCACCCTGCATATGGTGTGGTACCAAGGAAGGAAATGGGTATCCAGTTTTGAATTTCAGGTGAGCCTGCTGATGTCATTGTAAAAGTGACAGAACCCAGACCTAGTGCAGCAGGAATAAAACGTCGTGGAAAGTTGGCTTGTTTAAATAAACTGATAGCCATTGGATAAACAGAAAATGCTACGATAAAAACGGAAACTCCTCCATATGTGAGTACTGCGGCAGCTAATACGACAGCATAGGTGGCATATTTCACCCCAATTGTTTCAACAATCCATTTAGAGACACTATCTGCTGCGCCAGTGTCCTCCATGACTTTACCGAAAATGGCACCTGCCATGAACATTAAATACCAAGAACCAACAAACCCTGTGAATCCATCCATATAGCTTGTTAAGAAGTTGGCCTGATTTTCTTCTGCTGTTTGAGGAAAAAACGCAAGACCATTTGTGATGGCTGCTAACAGTGCTGTCAACGGTGCTGAAATAAGTAAATTTACACCTCTCATCGTTAAGTAAACTAACAATGCTAAACTACCAAAAAGACCAAGATACTCTAACATTTACACCCCACCCTTCCCCTTTTTTAGAAAAAGAGCTGTATGTTTCTACAGCTCTTTGTTTGTATTAGTCGTTATTGCTAGGGAATGCAAATGTTGATGCAGTGGAGGCATTGCCCGCCATCCAACGCTCTGAAATTGTTTTTGTTTTTGTAAAGAATCGCGCTTGATCCGGACCGAACATATGCCCCTCACCAAAACGAGAGCCTTTAAAGCCTGCGAAGTTATGGTAGCCTACTGGAATAGGAATTGGTACATTGACACCTACCATACCGACATCAATTTCCGTCGTAAATTTACGAGCTGCTAACCCATCATTAGTAAAGATAGTGACACCATTACCTAGCTCATGCTTATTAATAAGGGCAATAGCTTCCTCCAATGAATCAACACGAACAACATTACGTGCTGGACCAAATATTTCTTGCTCATAAACTTCCATGCCTGGCTTTACATGATCTAATAATGTTGGACCTACATAAAATCCTTTAGACTCTTTGACAATGTCAAGCTCTCGACCATCGCAAATTACGGAGGCTCCCTCAGCTTCCCCTCGATCAATGGCAGCAAGTATTGCTTCTTTTGATTGCTGAGAAATAACAGGGCCAAAATCTGAATCAGGGTTTGTATATGGGCCTACTTTCAGATTAGAAATTTTCCCCTTAAGAATCTCCACTAGGCGATCAGCAGTATCCTTTCCTACAGGCATAATAGTAGATATCGCCATACAACGCTGGGATGCTGCTCCATAAGCTGCACCAATAAAGGCACTAGCAACCTGTTCAAGATCCGCATCTGGCATTACGACCATATTGTTTTTACCACCACCAAGAGCAGTTACACGTTTTCCGTACTTTGATCCTGTTTCATAAATATATTTAGCTACTGGTGTTGAGCCGACGAATGAAATCGCTTGCACAGTCGGGTTTTCTAAAAGTTCATTGACCGCATCTTTATCACCATTAATGACTGTCCAAATACCATCAGGCAAACCGGCTTTCTTCCACAGCTCACTAACATACAATGCAGTCATTGGCACGCGCTCGGAAGCCTTTAATACAACAGCGTTTCCTACAGCAATAGCCATACTCGTTTGTGCTAGGGGTACCATGATTGGGAAGTTAAATGGAGAAATTGCCGCTACAACTCCTAATGGGTATTTTGCAGAATAGGCATTGATTTGACCTCCAACATTAACAGAGTATTCCCCTTTCATTAAGTGAGGCGCACCAATGGCTAAATCAACAGATTCAAGTCCCCGTGTAATTTCACCTTTGGCATCTTCAATCGTTTTTCCGCTTTCAGTGCAAATAATGTGTAATAGCTCCTCCATATTTTCAGTAATAAGATTACGGAACCTTAGCACAACTTCTGCACGCTTTGCCACTGATGTATCTCGCCAAGTTGGAAATGCTGCTTGAGCTTGCTCGATTGCATCTCGCGTTTCCTCTACTGTCGCAAGGGGCACCTTAGCAATAACATCACCTGTTGTTGGATTAAATACCGAACCAAATCGTCCACTTTTCCCTTCAACCAATTTGCCTCCAATAAAATGTGTTAATGTTTTAACCTCTTGTGCTGTCGTCATATTTTTTCCTCCTCTTATAATTGTTCTATTTTACATGTTTCTTTTAAGCTTAAATAAGCTGCAGACATATCATTTTCTCCATAGCCTTGCTGAGAAATTTCACTGTAAAGATCCACTAATTTTTCACCAATTCGCAGTGATACACCTGCTTCATCTGCCATCTCCTTAGCTAACTTCAAATCCTTTAATAGTAGATTTGTTGAAAAGCCAGGCTCATAATTATCATTTTTCATATACTCCAAATAATTGCGTTCATATATACGGCTTTGGCCATAGCTATTGCTTAAAACTTCATATAGTGTGTCTGCGTGAATACCCATTTTTTCACCAAGTACAATGGTTTCAGCGACTGCCTCTGTGTAAAACCCAATCATTAAGTTATTCAGTAATTTAATTCGTGTGCCTACACTTGAAGATGTGCCCAAGTGATAGATATTCTTTCCAACTATTCCGAATATTCTTTCAGCAATTTTATAATCATCTGTGTCACCACCAACCATAATTGTTAATGTTGCATTTACAGCCCCGATGACCCCACCACTTACAGGTGCTCCCAAATATCGTAATCCCAAAGCTTTTGCTTCTGTATGTAACGAATCATTCAATTCGGGATTTACAGTGCTAAAATCAATTAGTAAGCTACCTTTCTTTGCATGATGTAAAATGCCTTGCTCTGACTGATAAACCAATTCAACAATTTGTGGGGTAGGCAAACTGGTCATAATTACATCGCATTGTTTGGCAATTTCCTTAGCTGACTCAAGCCCGATGCCCCCCGCTGCTACGAATTGTTCCATTGCCTGTGCATTTGTATCATAACCATATACCTCATAATCTGCTCTTAATAGATTAATAGACATCGGTAAACCCATATTGCCTAAGCCGATAAAACCTAATTTCTCCTTCATTTAGACCTCCCCCAATCCTTGAAAATACAATAGAAAAGCTTGTTGATGCACTAGCCAACTTTCATTTTTTAAAGTAACATTAGTAACGAGATACCTACAATGACCACGGTCATTGACTTCGGTCAATTAAATCATAATCAATAGAAATCCATCTCGTCAATTAAAAATTTAATATTTTCTGAATATTTTTTATATAAAATATTTCACAATATTTAATAGTGGAGGTAATAAGCAGCAATGGAAGTACTCACAAACAGACAAAAAAAGGCATTAGAAACACGTGAAAGATTATTAAAAACATCTTTAGATTTATTTAATAAATATGGTTATGAGCATGTATCTGTTGAACAAATTACAAAAGCATGCAATGTTTCAAAAGGTACATTTTATACACACTTCCCTTCTAAATATGATGTTATTTTAGAAAAATTTAAGGAGCTTGATCATTTTTATAGTACTGTTGAAAAAAATATTGATGGAGCATTACCAGCAAGTGAAAAAATACTGCTAGTGTATCAAGAACAAATGAAGTATTTAACTAATGTTGTTGGTAAGGATTTATTGCGTACTGTGTATACAGCTGCAATGACAAACCAAGTGCAGCAAGATCATTATTTAATTAACCCTCAACGTAAAATTTTTCAAATTATGAATACATATATCGAAGAGGGTATTCAACAAGGAGAATTC
This sequence comes from Lysinibacillus sp., assembly GCF_032093475.1. NCBI lineage: Bacteria > Bacillati > Bacillota > Bacilli > Caryophanales > Bacillaceae > Lysinibacillus > Lysinibacillus sp. The sequence goes on from NZ_DAMDAY010000038.1 coordinate 21,653, forward strand.
AGACAAGATATATCAATTCCTAACATCCAAGCAATCATTCAACGTTGTATGCGCGCCAATGTTTATGATTGGTTAATACACAGCGAAGATTTCGATCTTGCTTCAGAGATGTCCCAATTTACAAAAATTGTCTTGAACGGTCTCAAGAGCAATAAGTAAAAAAAGTAGCACTTCATCCATTTTATGATGAAGTGCTACTTCTTATCAGCTTACAAAATATTGTTGCACAATTGTTTCAACTGGTAATGGTTTATTGTATAAATAGCCTTGTCCCTTTTGACAACGATGACGTTTTAGAAAGTCGACTTGTGTCGGCTCTTCAATTCCTTCAGCAATGACCTCTAATCCTAAATTATGAGACATCGAAATAATTGCTTTAATAATGGCCTCGTTTTTATCATCTTTTGCAATATCGGCAATAAATGATTGATCGATTTTAATAATATCAATCGGGTAACGTTTAAGGTAGCTTAATGAGGAATAGCCTGTTCCAAAGTCATCCACTGATACATAAACACCTAATTGCTTTAACTCTGTAAGAATTGAAAATGTTTCATGGACGTTGGTCATTGAACTTTCCGTAATTTCTACCTCTAGTAATTCTGGAGGAACATCATATTTCTTCAACGCTTCTTTAATTTTTCGCGCAAAGTTTTCTTTTCTAAATTGTTTTGGTGATATATTAACCGCTATTCGTACAGGACGGTAGCCCTTTGTCTGCCATTCGCTTTGGTAACGACAAACCTCATCAATAATCCAATCCCCTATTTCAATAATTAAGCCCGATGCCTCTGCAATTGGAATAAACTGTGCTGGTGATACAAAACCAAATTTACGATTGTTCCATCTTAATAAGGCTTCAAAACTATTGATGCTATTATTTGCTAAATCCATTTGTGGTTGCAGATGAAGGCTTAACTCATTAAATTCAATAGCACGACGTAAATGAGCCTCCATCAAGGCTTCATTTGGAAATATAGCGGTCATATCTTCACGATAATAACGATAATGTGATCGACCATGTTCTTTAACAGAAAATAAAGCCTTATCCGCTTTTCGTACAAGGGTTTCTAAATCTTTCCCATCTGCAGGACTAAGAGAAATACCAATCGATACACTAATAAAATATTCCTGCCCATCTATCATAAAAGGCTGTTTTAAAATATCCAGAATAGCATTAGCTGTCCGCTCAATTTTTTGTATCGTTGCATCTTTTAACACAAAGATAAACTCATCACTGTTATAGCGGTAGAGCGAGCATTTTGAGTAACAGAGCTCACGAAGTCTGTGACTAAACATGCGCATGAGTTCGTCTCCTCTGCTCTCACCAAGAGATTCATTGAATTTTTTAAAGCGATCAATATCAACTAAAATCAGGGCAGCTTGCTTGTGCTCCTGCTTCTTGTCATTTAAATGATGGAGCCAGTGTTCTTTAAAGGCTTTTCGATTCCAAATACCTGTTAATTCATCCATTAATGCTAGGTAATAAAATGCCTCATGATCATTCATAAATGAATTGGCATCTTTAACAAATAAATGTACACCTATCACTTCACCGTTATAATACGTTGGATGCGTTCTTAAGTAAAAGGGCTCTTTACTTAACAATTGACCCTTCAATAAACATTTTGGCATGCCAAATGCTGAGCCTTCAATTGTTTTGTCAAATAGCAATTTAAACTCATTGACATATTTATTTTCTAATAATGAAAAAATATCTAAACCTAATAGACTGTTATGTTCCCTTGACAGTGCTTGGGTAGCAGCAACGTTTTGGTGAATAATTCGACCTTGTAAATCTGTTGTTAACACTGGGCTTACATGTTGTTCTATGAATTGTAAATATGGATTGATGTCAAATTGTGTTGCCCGAAGAATAATGGCAACCATTGATTTAGCAAAGTGCTGTACATGAATTGCAAATGTTTTTTCTTGTGGACCTATACCTAATTTTAGGACATGCTGTTTATTGAATTCTTGATTTAGAAATTTCGACAATTGCAGCCAACATTGTTTTGAAAAAAAGTTCTCTGCTTTTTTGGCTGTACGATCCTGCAGCTCAATCAATGATAATAGCTTATCGTTAAATTCAACGACCTCAAACGCTGTCGTATCAACTTTTCTCAAACATACGACTGCATCAAATGGATTCAGCTGGATGAGTTGTTGATAATCTGCAAATGGCGCTACACTCTCTCTATATTTTTTCATCCTATCCCTCACTAAGTAGCGTTTTTGCTCTATTCTTCGTCTAGCGTAGGCTTTAATGCATCCTTTAAGAAAATTTCTTGGCTATTCAATGGATCTTCACTACGGTCAAACTCTTTGTAATGATATTTACCATTAGAGTCTTGAATACGTGCTTTGGCAGTATCCATTAATTGTGCATTCATTATGTCAATAATACGGGTTTTTGCCTCACTTGCATATACAGGGAATAAAATTTCTACACGTTTAATCATATTGCGTGTCATCATATCAGCTGAAGATAGATAGACTTTATTCTCTCCATTATGATGGAACCAATAGATACGAGAATGTTCAAGGAAACGACCAACAATACTTGTCACGGTGATGTTTTCACTAATACCAGGAATACCTGGTCTAATACAACAGATCCCCCGTATAATGAGCTCTACCTTTACACCTGCAATAGATGCCTCATAAAGCTTCATCATTAAGTCTTTGTCCGTCAATGAATTCATTTTTGCACGAATAAAACCATTGCCATATTTTTTATGACAGGCAATTTCTTCATCCATTAAACGAATAAACTCATCTCGAATATCAAATGGTGCAACTACTAAATGATTAAAGGTAGGTTTTTCTGTATAACCACTTAAGTAGTTAAAGAAATTTGTCGCATCAATGCCAAACTCTTTATCTGTAGTTATTATGCCCATATCCGTATAGATTTTTGCAGTTGCATCATTATAATTTCCAGTACCAAGGTGAACAAAACGTTCGATTTTGCCATTACGACGACTAACTACTAGTGTAATTTTGGAGTGTGTTTTTAAATTATTCATGCCATAAATCACAAGACAACCTGCTTGTTCTAGTTGTTTTGCCCAGTGCACATTATTTTCTTCATCGAATCGGGCCTTTAGCTCCACTAATACGGTTACTTGTTTGCCATTCTCAGCTGCAAGTTTTAACGCTTGAATAATCGGTGAATTCCCACTCACCCGATATAATGTTTGTTTTATAGCTAATACATTCGGATTAACGGCAGCCTCTGAAATAAAATCAACAATAGGGGCAAACGACTCATAAGGATGGTGGAAAAAAATATCTTGTTGTAAAGCTTTTTCAAAAATATTTTCATCTGATTGTAAGTCTAAAGGTGGCTGTGGAATAAAGCTTTCATATTCTAGATGCTCTCGACCTACAGATATGCCTTTGACAAAAGAGAACATAAAGGTTAAATCCAAAGGACCATCAATATGGAACACATCTGTTTCTTCAATTTCAAATTCATCTAGTAAGTATTGAAGCACCTCATCATTCATTTCTCCAACTCGAACTTCTAAACGGCTTCCTACTCCCCATTTTCGTTTTTTCAGTTCTTTTTCAATTTCAACTAGAAGATCACGAGCGCCCTCTTCATGGATAGTTAAATCTGCGTTTCTCGTTAAACGGAAAGCTTGTGCTGATTTTACACTGTAGCCATAAAATAATTTTTCAATATGCGCAACAATCACATCCTCCAATAAAACAACAACCGTTTTCCCTTCTTCAGATGGAACTTTTATATAGCGATCTAAAACAGATGGAACTTGTACGATTGCCACTTTTTCACGACTCTCGACATCTGTTTCGTCCTGCTCTAATAGGACTAGTAAATTTAAAGTTTTCCCAAGCAATGTTGGAAAAGGACGATATGCATCAACCGCAACGGGTGTTAAAACTGGGAAGATTGTTTCTGCAAACATTTCATTAATAAACGCTTTTTGAGCGCTATTTAAATCTTTCATATCTGCAATATGTACATTATGTTGTGGGAGTAAATCATAGATTAAATGTCGATAAACTTCCGTTTGACGACGAACTAATGCTTGTGTTCGTTCTGCAATTTTCGCCAACTGCTCCTTTGGTGTTAATCCGGATTTATTTTCAGGCTTATGGAAACCCGCACGGACTTGATCTTGTAGTCCTGCGACACGAACCATAAAAAATTCATCTAAATTCGAGCTAAATATAGCCAAAAATTTCAAACGCTCTAGCAGAGGATTATTTACATCCTCTGCTTCCTCTAAAACTCGCTCATTAAAGGCAAGCCAGCTCAATTCACGATTATTATAATACTGTGGCTTAGCAATTTCTTCTAACAATCGATTATGATTTTCTGAAAACTCTTCTTCATTAAGCTCATTTTTTGTTACTTCAGTCGTCATCCATTGTTCCACCCTTCTTCAATAAAATTGATCTTCATGGGGATTTTTAATGCCCGCTCTAAATGTTTCCTATGTCGATTAGCTTGATACTTTTCAGCAGCAGCATTCTTTTTTACATAAATATCGAGTTGGACATGATCCTCTTCTGTATGCATCTCAATAGCATGGACAACATTGCGCTTTGAAACATTTAACGCATAGACAAATTTTAATAACGCTCCAAAGTCTCTGATTTTGCGATATTCTTCACGGTCCATCCATGTTGCAAATGGAGCAGCAAATCGTTCGAAATAATCCTTATTTTTGTAGGATGCAAGAAGTGCTAGTTTTACTCGTTCTAAATGATTTAAACCATCAATTGATTGATTCGCAATTAAATAAAAGGTGTGTTGGCTTGATGAGCTTAATTCAATGTATTCTCCTATATTGAAAACCTTCGCAGCCTTTGTTAACAAATGTAAATCTTCGGGATTATACTGCAAATACCCTAAATGGCAACATTCTCGGTATAATTGATCTGTTAAATGCATCAAATAATCAACTTCCATTTCAGTCCGTCCATACTGACGTGCTAATCTTCTAGCATTTCCTTCAAATACATTGTATTTATCAAAGGCAAGTGCATCTGTTTGCAAAATTCGGTCATAAATAAGTCCTTCACGCAAGCCTCTTTTGGTCAGTTGGAATGCCTTACTATCGACTACCTCCATTAACACTCTAAAAACCTCTAATGCAGGAACAATGATATCTGCCCGATCAGATGATAGCCCATCCAGCTGCTTCAACTCTTGGAAACTTAGTCGCCCTAAAAACAAGCTTAAATCATCTAAATTTTCCTTTGTCATTTCGTAACCATGGACACTGGCAATAGGATAATCATGCTTTTGTTGATGCATTTGAGCAATATTTCTCGCACTACCACCTATAGCGATAATAGGTAAAGCCACATTTTTTATCCAAGGAAGCGATTGAAATTGCTCTTTTATATAAGCAATGAGCTCCCCCTTTTCGCTACTATTCATAATATCGCCCTTTACAAATCGTTGCTTTAAAGATACCGTCCCAAAAGGGAAACTATGTGATTGCTGAATCTCTTTATTTTCAAACAGCGTAATTTCAGTACTACCACCACCAATATCTATCGTCACTGCGGATTGCGTTCCCATAGAATAGGCAACAGCAACATATCCAAAATAAGCTTCTTCCTCTTCTGATAAAAGCTCTATTTGAATACCAGTTCGTTCCTTCATTTCCTTAATAATCTGGTCTCGGTTAGTAGCCTGTCGGATAGCGGCAGTCGCAGCTGCTTTAACATCTGTCACCTCAAAATCCTCAAGCATTGCTTTAAATGTTAATAAAGTTTCTGATAACACTTGAATACCTTCTACAGACATCTCTCCTGAGGGCTGAATATATGTACGCAAACGAGCTACCGTTTTAATATTCCCAAGCTCACGTAGCCCTTCTTCATTATCATACTGATATAATACTAATCGAATGGTATTGGAGCCGATATCAATAATGGCTGTTTTTAGCTCATTCAAATCATCACATCCTTCAAGTATCTTTTATTTATTTTGTTCATACCTATGTGGACATATACAAAAAAGTCGGTACCTCTTAAGGCATCCGACTTTTTCTTTCATTTATTTATACTTTCAGGATACCCATTATTAAAATTGTGAAGTATCATGTAAGCCACAATTACTACAGAATAAGCTGGTCAACACGTAAAATGAGCTCTGCAATTTCTGGCTTACTAATTTGATCCTCTGCTCCTACCTGATCCCCTTTATGACGAAGATCGTCTGTAATGAGACTGGAGAAAATAATGACAGGAAGCTTTTGAAGATCCGGATGCTCTTTGATTTTTCGTGTCAAATGATGTCCATCCATTTGCGGCATCTCAATATCAGTTACCACTAATTGAATATGCTCTGCAATATCACTACCACTCTTAGCAATTCCCTCTAAGTAATCATACGCATCTCGGCCATTTTCAAAGAATTCAACATTGTCATAACCAGCTTCACTCATCGTGTCAAATAATAATTTGCGTAATAATGGTGAATCTTCTGCAATTAAAATACGTTTTTCAGAACGTTCACGTTTACCAAGCTTTTTAACAGATTCCACACTGATTCCCGATTCAGGATTGATATCCACCATAATTCGTTCGAAATCCAGTAATAGAATCATTTGTTCATTTTGTTTAATCACACCAATTACTTGTGATGTTCCACCTTGATACATATCTGAAGGCTTTTCAATTTGGTCCCACGATATACGATGGATTTGTGTCACATTATCCACATGGAAAACGACACGTTGTTTATTAAATTCTGCCACTATATATTTTTGTTGTGGATTACGCTCTGCACCTTGAATTCCTAATACTCGCAGCATATCTACAACTGGTAATACTTCACCTCGTAATTGAATAATTCCTTCTACATGCGGGTGCGCGTGTGGAATAAATGTTACTGGTATCGGTTGAATAATTTCTTTTACTTTAATAACATTAATACCAAATTTATTGTTCGCTACTTCAAATTCAACGATCTCTAGCTCATTTGTGCCACTTTCTAATAATATTCCTTTATGTTCCAATGCAACCCCGCTCCTTTCTCTACATCTATTTATAATTCAATTGTATCATAGGCAATACATTTCTCCTACTTGCTATTTCCATTTTTATCATTAACTTTTAGATGTACCAATAAGCCAATGACTGTCATAACAATCAATGTCGATAATGCGACACGACTAGCAAGCGTACCATAATCCTTCATCCATAATGTAACCGTTCCGTATACTGCCGGTCCAATAATGGAGGATACTTTACCCGAAAATGCAAACAAGCCAAAAAACTGCCCACGTTTTTCGTTTGGTGATAATTCAATAATATAGGTCCTAGATGTCACCCACATTGATCCAAGGGATATACCAAATAGACTACCTGCAAGCCAGAACATCCATTGTGCTGTGGCAAAAACTGCGAACACCAAAGCGATAATCATAATAAGCGCAACGATCGTTATGGCACGCTTTGCCCCTATGGACTTTGTGATATAGCCAAATGCAAGTGAGCCAATGATTGTTGATACAGTAGAGACCAAATAAAGAACGATAAATTGACCAGAGCTAAAGCCGACAATCGCTGTAGCATAAACCGCCATCATAGCAATCGTCGTAGCAATGGCATCATTTAAAAAGAAATAAGCAATCATAAAAGTAAAGATCGCTTTATATTGTTTCATATCCTTAAATGTTTGAAGGATTTCTTTATAACCATCTAAAAATTTTAAAGATTTTCGCTGTGATTTCGGAATCGGTGTATCTTTATTAATAAAAAATAATGGCAATGAAAATAATAAATACAAAATAGCCGTTGGAATAAATGCTCGATGGAAATCGCTATTACCAACATATAAATAAACGAGTAATCCAAAAAGTGTACCCAAATAGCCAATGGCAACACCAAAACCTGAAATTAGTGGCATTTCCTCTTTTGTTCCTAGATCTCCCATCATGGAATCATAGAATACCAGACTTGAATTAAAGAAAAATTTAGCAATAACAAAGCATGCCACAACTAAAAATAAACTAAGAGGTACACCAGAGTAATTCGTTGTTGTCTGCACATTCGCAAATATCCCCATCATAAATGTAAAAAGAATAGAAATGGATGCAAACCATACAATAAACTTCTTTTTATAACCTGTGTTATCAATCCATACACCAAAAAGCGGTGAAAAAATCACAAGTAACAAACTTGCAATAGCATTTGCATAGGATATAAAGGTACTTGCCACCTGTTGCATGACTTCGTCCGTCCCTAAAACCTCATCCATGTAAAATGGGAAAAATATAGTATTTATATTTGAAGAAAAGATAGTATTCGCAAAATCATAAAATGCCCATGAAAGTATCGGCAATGATAAATAAATGGCTAACTGACTTCGATGTTGTATGTCTATTGCTGAACCCTTCTTCATAAAACCCTCCTCTCACTCTTATAATAATCCATTAATTTTCCTCTGTAATAAAAAATATCTTTCTTTAAAGAAAATTAATATTATTTACAATATATCAGTAATTTTACTGAAACATAACTATTAAATAAACGATAAATGAATACCCAACACCATTCATGTCAAGAAAAACGAAACAAGTAATCGAATTTTTGAGAAAGGTGAAAAAAGCTTTCCGTTCCTTACTACTTGTTTCCTATTGTCGCTACGCTTTAGTAGCTAAAACAGTTACGCTAACATTTCAAACAGGGTCACGCCTATCTGCTATCCTATGAGATTAAGTATTCTTCTACTTTAATCCTCAAAACTTTTATCTTTTAGCAAAGGTTTCACTAATAAATGTTCACTTTTCATTTTGTTAATGAATGTTGTGACTAATCCATTCTCTACATATAAAATAAGAGCCTATTCTTTCACAAAAGATGGAAAGAATGGGCTCTTTGTTTACTATTGCTTGTGTGTAATACAAAGAAAAGACATTATTTGCAGCATGGTTATTGGAGAGGAGCCCGTGTCACTCCTAGGGGATTAGCGTCACAGATAAGACCCTGGAGCGAACGTAGTGAGTGAAGCGGCTCATCGGACGCCCCCTGGAAAGGATGCTGGCGGAACAGAAATCAATCCCACACCTTGCCAAACGT
>NZ_DAMDAY010000039.1:0-23094 GCF_032093475.1 Lysinibacillus sp.
TGCTTTACTTTCAGTTCTATGCAATCTTCCCAATTACTTTGATCAATAGATTTTAAATAAATCAAATTTGGATTCCTCCTATAATAGTCTAGTTTATTTTATCCGAATCATTAAATTTATATTGTTTTATTTGCATAACACATCACTCCTTATAGGATATTATAGTTTACAAACTTTAATAGAAAAACTCTCATGTATAAATTGAGTTCTTTTATAAGAATATCCAATTTTACTAGCATTATATCCTGCGTTTAATCGTTTACTTCTGTAATATTACCTTCCATTTCAACTAATCGAATTTAAAATCATCACCTTCTTTTTATTTCTTCATATTCTATAGAAAGAAGTTGAATAATGTAGGGCAAACGTTATGGGAAGAAGCATATTCATGTTAGCGTTTGTAGTCTCTGGTGATTTCAGTTCATCAATAGTGTGGTTTTTAACAGCTTTATTTGTGGCAATACAAAGCTGTTATCAATCATTTTTATAATTTCTATTATTGTAGTCGCAAGTCTAATATAGCGGTGCATTGACATAATCAGCTGTGTCTTTGAATAATCTGAAACAAAGTTAATCTTAGTACACAATAGAATTTTCCAAAAAATCACCATGAAGCCTTTATAGTTTTGTCATTGAAGAACTAGGCACAGTTGCACCATTTATAATCCATATTAACCGTCTATATTTTTACAAAATAGGACAAATTTAAGCTGTTTCCTACAAAAAGAGTTGCTTTTTTACTGAAAGTGAGATTTTGTAAATTTCTGTTCTCATAACATCCCTTTAGAATGATAGAATGTTTTTATACAGTGAAAGAAGGAGGAGAAGGATTCATTGTCTAATCAAAATGAAACTTCATTAGATAAGGAAAAACAACCTGATCAGAAAATTAAAATAGAAAGAAAAGAGGGAGAACCGACTGCTGCTTTTAAAGGTGCTTCTTGGGCAGCTTTGCTAGTAGGTGTTTCTGCTTATCTTATAGGATTGTTCAACGCAACGATGCAACTAAATGAAAAAGGGTATTACTTAGCCGTTTTAGTTTTCGGACTCTATTCAGCCATATCGTTACAAAAAGCGGTAAGAGACAAAGATGAGGGAATACCCGTTACTAGTATTTATTATGGTATTAGTTGGATCGCACTTATTCTATCTATTTCATTAATGGGTATTGGGTTATATAATGCTGGAAGTATTGTTTTAAGCGAAAAAGGTTTTTATGGTATGTCCTTTGTTCTTAGTTTATTTGCATCCATTACGGTCCAAAAGAACATTAGAGACACACAAAGAGCAAAAGAAAGAAATTAAGTTATATCACTCAAGGAATCTAGAAGTTCATTCTGGATTCCTTTTGTCATTTGTTCTTGTCTCATTACACTCCTAAGCGTATCAAGTCCTCGGCCTGTCCAAGTTCAGTACAATACGCTTTCGATTTATGTAAAAATCTTTCCAATTGATATTTGGTACCCTGCCCCCTGTTGTACGTTGAAAGTGAAAAAAGTCGAGACTAATTTTTCAAGCCCCCTTCCCTCTATCAAATTCCGAGTAAAACGATGTTTTGTCAGGAGACTAGACGAAAAGAGCATGGCTATAATTAGCCATGCTCCGTTAGATATACATTAATCTATATTATTTTTCTCCACTTATCGCAACTAAAATCTTAGATTGTGTTTTGTCACTTGTTAACGTTTTGAATCCTTTGTCAACAATCTCATCTAGTTCAATTTGACTTGTGATGATTCCTTGTGGTTTTAGTTGACCAGAGCTCATAGCATCTATTGTTCTTTGGAAAATTGATGGTGTATAAACAATTGATGATAATACATTAACACCTGTATTTGTAAGTTGCATTGGATTCCATTCGATCGGTCTAGCAAAAATCGAAACAATCATCATATTACCACGAGGTTTTGTTACATCAATTGCTTGTTTAAAGGTAGGAGCTACTCCAGCAACCTCAAAGGATACATCAACTCCATCTGCTACGATTGCTCGAACTGCTTGTACAGGATTTTCTTTACCTGAGTTAATAACATGAGTTGCCCCTAATTCTTTTGCCTTCTCTAGTCGTTCGTCAGATAAATCTAATACAATAACTTTGCTTGCACCAGATGCTTTGGCAGCGATTACTGTTAGTAATCCGATTGGTCCGGCCCCAAATACTGCAACTGAATCTCCTAGTGTAACCCCAGCATCTTTGACAGCTTGTACAGCAACAGCCATTGGTTCTACAAGTGCACCATCTTGTAATGTTAAATTATCTGCTAAACGGTGGATATTTGTTACGGGGACGTTGACATATTCTGCAAATCCACCGTCTCCATGTAATCCGATGAAGTTAAATCCATCATATCGATCGACATCTTCATGCTTGTTTCTATACGTTAAAGTAGGGTTGATTACAACTCGGTCCCCTGCTTTAAAATCAGTAACCTTAGCGCCAACTTCTTCGATGATTCCAGCAAATTCATGTCCCATTGTAAGTGGGGCAACCTCACCTGTTAATTCAGCTTTGACATCAACTGGTACGAAAACTGGACCTTCTTCGTATTCATGCAAATCACTTCCACAAATACCAGCCCACGCTACTTTTACTTTCACTTCTTCTTCTCTTAAAGCTCGTAATTCAACCTCTTCGACTCTAATATCTTTCACACCATGCCAAACTGCAGCTTTCATTTATGTTACCCCCAAAATTATTTAAATTGGTACCATAAAATAACATCTTTAATAGCTACTCGTGCATTATCAAAATCCGATGCTTCTATACACTTGATAAATGTATTGATGGACATGTGATAGGATTCAACTAGATTCATTTTCCATTTTGTTTGTGCAGCTACGTTTGTAACAAATATGGTTTCTTTAAAAAATCGTAGCATCGCAATATTTCCTGTAACATCAAAAAACAATTGTAATAAGTGTGCAAACGAAACAACATATTCATAAATATTTTCAGCAGACTTTCTTTGTTTCATTGCTTCAAAACGACGTAATAGTTCGCTTTGCAAATCGGCCGTCCATTTAGATTCACACTTTGTAAGTGCAGTATCCAATAGGTAATAAAGCGCTTCCAAATAATCCTTCAATTCCTGATCCGTTATAATCTTCACTCTTACACCTTTATGTTGAACTTTTTCAACTACACCATCTTTTTGTAAAAGATAAAGAGCCTCACGGACAGGTGCATGACTTACTTGTAACTCTTTTGCAATTTCCGCTTCTATTAAGCGCTGACCTTGTTCATAATACCCAGAAAATATACGAAATAATAATCGTTCAGCTATTTGCTCAGAAATTGTTTTTTTTGAAATTGAATTTTCATCAAACCCCATTAAACCACTCCATTAAATTTATATCTTCTATTTTAACATAGTTCAGTGTATAGGGTGATTAGCTAAAGGTGTTATATATTATGGATTATAGATTATCGATAATCTATAAAGGTATTTTAATATAAAAGCTTGTTACTTTCAATTATCTTGTTTTGGAATGCTATTGAAGAATCTTTTAAGAGAAGTTTAAAACGCTAGGAAAATGATTGTTACGTTGATTTGATAGTTAATTTGAGATGGTTTGCGAAGATGAGGATATAAGATAGTAGTTCTGAGCCTTACATAATGACTCACATTAGATTGATATGGAGTTTTAGAATAAAGTTCCTTTGATTTTTTTAATATTGTGTAGTAATATATACATACTTAAAAAGAATGTACAGTACTTTTAGTTACTTTTGTATATTATAGGAGGTTTACAATGCAAAAAATTTATAATATTGGTGTTGAAGCTACACTTGAAGTCATTGGCGGTAAATGGAAACCGGTTATTCTTTGTCATTTGAACCACCATGGTAAAATTCGAACAAATGAATTCCGACGATTAATTCCAGGTATTTCCCAAAAAATGCTCACAAGTCAATTAAGAGAATTAGAACAGGCAGGATTAATCAACCGAAAGGTCTTTAATCAAGTACCGCCCAAAGTGGAATATTCCTTAACCACTTATGGACAAGGAATGGAACCTATTCTAAACATGCTTTGCACTTGGGGCGAAAAGCATGTTGAATTATTACAGGAAAATGGCGAAGATGTCATGTTAAAACAACGTGATGATGATATAGCCATGCAGCAAACATCGTAATGAGAAGGAAAAAGAGACTGTCAAACACAAAACAGTCTCTTTTTCCTTTTTAACGCATTTAGGGTTATGTCGTATTATCTATTGAGAATGTGAACGGTGCCATAGGATCTTTCATTTAAGAATTTACTATTTGTAAACGATGAATCTCTTGTTTTTCCAGTAGCGGTTCTGTTTGCTGACCACAATATTTATAATGTTCAGCGTTCATATGAAATATAAGCGCCTCCTCATCTTTCCATCTTTCATAAAAAATAAATGTATCACTATTTTCAACAGATTCATGAAGAGTATATTGGAGACAGCCGTCTTCCATTCGAGATGCTTCAACTAAGTTTAATAACTCTTTTCTAAGCAGTTCACCTTTCCCAGATTTAGCTTTTAAAACCGCATTGATTATAATTTCTGTCATTATTTTCTTTCTCCTTGTTAAGGATAGATTATCCTCTTATTCATACATATAAGATCGCGTCATAGGAATTGAATCATTAATGCCTTTTGTAAATACAAATTGATGTAAATCAATATTACCTGTAAAGAATGAAGCTGCACAGGCATTTAAATATAAGCGCCACATACGAATGAATCGCTCATCTTTAGTCTGACGAATTTCACCTAGCGCATGTTCAAAATTTCGAGCCCAGTGTTGTAAGGTTTTACCGTAATGTCTACGTAAGCTTTCCACATCAACTATATAAAATTGTTGATTTGTCATATTGGTAATTAATTCGTTGACAGCAGGAACATATCCGCCAGGGAAAATATATTTTTCAATCCATCCATTTGTAGCACCATTCGTTGGCGATGAAATACAATGAAGCAGAGATAAACCGCCGTTATTTAATAGTGTATTCACAGTTTCAAAGTATTCCGTAATGTGATCTTTTCCTACATGTTCAATCATGCCTACACTAACAATTTTATCGAATTTACGACCTTGAATATCACGATAATCAAGTAAAGATACTTCAACCAACTCAGTAAGTCCCTCTTGCTTAATTCGCTCAGAAGTCTTTGCATATTGCTCCTCACTTAATGTTACGCCCATGGCTTTAACACCATATTGCTTTGCTGCAGCTGTGATCAGTTCACCCCATCCACAACCAATGTCCAATAAAGTATCACCTTTCTGAAGATTTAACTTCCTTAAAATATGATTTACTTTATTATGTTGAGCTGCTGTTAGAGTATCTTTATCGCTTTTGAAATACGCACAAGAATATGTCATTGTGTCATCGAGCCACAATTTATAGAAGTCGTTCCCGATATCATAATGGTGAGCAATATCTTCTTTATTTTTTTGTTTGGAGAAATTCCATTTACTTTTGAAATATTGCAATTTACTATTACCTAAAAAACTATCCTGCTTTTTGTAAATAGATTGAATTGCTTTTTCAAGATCTCCTTGTATTTCAAGATCTCCATTCATATATGCTTCACCAAATGCAATAGAAGGGTCCTTAGCAACCTCTTTTTTTGATAGAGGCTTATGGAATGTTACATGGAAACGAGGTTTTCCCTCACCATAATGTAAGGTCTCTCCATTCCAAAGTGTAATTTGAACAGGGTCTGAAAAGAGATTTTTTAGTATATTTTTATAAAAAAATTCTTCAACCATTTAAACATCTCCTATTGAAAAGTTAAAAATATCTAGATGACCATGATGAGTAAAATGAAAAGGTTACTCTTATAAAGCATGGATTCCATCATTTCTTAAATCAGTAATTTGAACACAAGACATACACCTAGATAGCCCTTATAGTGTGGCTCTCTACAAAGGTATACAAGCTAAGTCTTACCTATCAGTGTTATTTCAAATCAGTCTTCTTATAAAAACAGGAAATACTAAGATAAACAGCCAAGGCTTTTTTAGCACTTGGCTGCTGAAGTATCTTTAAAATGCCATATATCTGAAATCAGTTGTCAGTAACCAGATTATTCTAAAATACCTTTGTAAATCCTTCTAAGCCATTTCATACTCTCTTTACTTAAGATCGTTTGGAAGTGGTGCATGAGGAGCTATTAGTTTTTGTTCACGCATTTCTTTCCAGAATGCTGCCGGAATCACCGTATTTAATGCAGCTTTGTCTTCTACAATTCGCTCTGGTTTACTTGCGCCAGGAATAACCGTAGCAACTGCTAGGTTCGCCAATGAAAATTGTAAAGCAGCTGACTTAATGCTGATTTGATGACGATCTGCAATACTTTTGATTTTTTCTACTTTCTTTAATAAGAAAAAGTTTACACGATAAAATACCTCATCATTCATTCTCGTCTTACAAATGTCATTATGAAATATATCTAACACAATAAAAAGTACGTACTTAAAAGTGCTATAGAAACAAAAAAGTACCTAAAAGAATGGAAAATATATCTGATAGATACCTTCTTGGTGTTCATTTATCTTGTTTAAATGTGCCTTATCTAAAGAAATTTTCTCACAATATCTACTCATTGATAAATATAGGAATAACCCCATTTCTACTACCTCTATTATGCCCCTCCTAATTACTTATGCTTCATTCATCTCTTTTCATTAGTTATTGCGCTTATCAATTCACATTGCTGTTCATCTAAAGCGAAATTTTTCAAAATCATCACCATCTTTTTTTCTCTTCATATTCTATAGAATCAGGTCGAATATTGAGGGGGAAACGTTATGGGGATTGAATTCACAGCTCTCCATTGGATTTACGTTGTTTTTATTGTGCTCATCATCGGATTTATGGTTAAACGTCGCGATACCACCCTCATTTGTATACTTGGCATCTTTGTGCTCGCAATCGTTGCGACTGGCGATTTAACTTCGTCTATCAGTGGCGTTTTTAACAGCTTTATCTATGCCATTACAGAGCTGTTATCAACAATTCTTATTATTTCGATTATCGTTGCTATGAGTCGAGTGATGATGTCTTCAGGTATTAATGAGGTCATGGTTGCACCTTTCACAAAGATCATTAAAACACCTGCCCTTGCCTATTGGACGATTGGTCTGTTAATGATGTTAATCTCCTGGTTTTTCTGGCCATCTCCTGCAGTTGCATTATTAGGAGCTGTGCTCTTGCCTGTTGCCATTCGAGCGGGACTTCCGGCACTTGGCGTTGCTATGGCGATGAACTTATTTGGGCACGGGATTGCGTTATCAAGTGATTTTGTCATACAAGGGGCTCCAAAATTAACGGCTGATGCTGCGGGTATCCCTGTTGGAGATGTAGTTTCGGCTAGTATTCCACTCGTCATTACAATGGGCGTTGTAACCACAATTGTTGCTTATATTTTTTTACGGCGAGATATGAAGCGAGGAACGCTGCTTTTAAATACTGGCAACAACGAAGAGGAGGATGGCGAACAAGAAACTGCGGAAAATTTACTGTCAATTGGTCAAAAACGTTTCTTCGCCGTGCTTATTCCCATTGCCTTTATCTTAGACGTCATCGCTATGTCAGTATTCAATTTAACGGGCGGCGATGCAACTGCTTTAATCGGTGGAACCTCTGTTTTTATTTTACTTTTGCTTAGTGTTGTTACTCATAAAGGAGAAGGGCTCGAGAAGACGACAAGCTATTTGATTCAAGGATTCCAATTCGGCTTTAAAGTTTTCGGGCCTGTTATCCCAATCGCCGCATTCTTCTATCTTGGAGATGCTGGCTTCACACAAATTCTCGGTGACCACCTACCTGCTACCTCGCATGGTATTGTGAATGATCTTGGTGTTGGTCTTGCAGCGGTCGTCCCTTTAACAAAGGAAATTGCGGTTATCACGTTGGCGGTCGTCGGTGCCATTACTGGATTAGATGGTTCGGGCTTCTCTGGAATTTCCCTAGCAGGATCAGTTGGCAGTCTCTTTGGCAATGCCATTGGAGGGGGAACAGCCACTTTAACTGCTTTAGGGCAAATCACAGCGATTTGGGTAGGCGGCGGTACTTTGATTCCATGGGCGTTAATTCCCGCTGCTGCAATTTGTAATGTGAGCCCATTTGAATTGGCAAGACGTAACTTAATTCCTGTCGTTATTGGGCTGATTGTGACAACGATTGTAGCTGTGTTTTTAATTTAGATAAAAATGAAAAGAGATGGTCACTTTATTAGAAACCATCTCTTTCACTCTCCACATAATATTTTTGTAAGTTCTTATGAAACATTTCTTTTAGTTGGCATTCGTTAATGCCTAAAATATAGGCTTCTATCATTATTTGTTCCACACTCATCGATAGTTGTTGAAGTGAAATAGTCTTTGCTTTATTAGAATCTACAGTAACAAGTGCTCTAGTATGAGGGTTAATGGTGATAATGCCCTTTTTTTGAAGCTCTTTGTAGCTTTTACGAACCGTATGAAGATTGAGGTTTATTTGTGTCGCTAACTTGCGAATAGAAGGCAAATGATCACCCTTTTTTAAATTTCCTGTCGCGATTAATAAATGCAGTTGCTGGGTAAGTTGCTGATAATAAGGAATTTTGCTCCTTCGATTTACTTTTACATTCATTTGTCGAGGAATCCTTCCATTAAAATTTCTTTTTGGCAATAAAATGATGCATGATAATCATCATTAATAGTACAAGCAACAGTGTGACAACAATAGTAACGTAATACCATGTTTCCACGTCACCTGTCACTAATATCGTTGTAGCATACAAGCTATTACTAGCAGGATTAAGTACATCTAAGAATGGATGTAAACCAGCACATAAACGACAAATAAATAAGACACCTATACTAATTAAAGCAATAAATGGTGAACTATTAAAAAATGTGCTCATCATGGTAACAAGTGTTATGACAAATAACAGCCAAATACAATAAAATACTAAAGCTATCAATGCATGAGTTATCGGTACAGAGGTAAATAAATAAGATGTATAGCCAAAGGACATTGCATAGCCTAGAGCAATACATAGAACAGCTAAAACATAATGACTAAGGATCTTACTATTTAAGTAGGATGAGATAGAGACAGGCCTTGTGAAAATGAATGCCATCATCCCATTGGCTTTTTCTCCTTGAATAATGCCCATCGTCGCAATGGCAAGTATGATAATACCTAGTTGATCAAATTGGGAATTAAGGGTGGAGGCAAGCACTTCTTGTCCCTCTGGCTTTGCCAATGTAGGATCAATCATAATCCCTTCAATCCCACCCATTGATTGTAAAATAGCAGGCAAGAAATGCATCATGATCGGTTGAGTTAAGCCTAGTAGGATAAATACAATTGGTAACCAAACTACTTTATATTCCTTTGTCATTTGATTGATTTCTTTTTTACTTAATGCTAAAAACGTATTCACTCCACGTCACACCACCAATTCTAAAAATATTTCTTCTAAGCTTTCTTGAATGCCAAGATCAAACTTTGTAAATAACACGTTTGAATCCAAACCGTACTGTAGCAATCGATGGGCATCCGCTTCCAATTGATTAACGTATACTTTAAAACCATCACCACTACTTTCGATTCTCTTTACATACGGTAAATGTTCAATCGTTGTGAGCCACTTAACATCTTTCTTTTGAATCATTAAAAAGATAGCTGAGTCTTGATAGCGATTAAGTAACTCTAATTTCGACGCATCTTCTATTTTGTAACCATTTTTAATCACGACAAAGCGTTCGCAAATTTCCTCTGCATCACTTAATATATGGGTGGAAAATAATATGGTCGTATCTTTTTTTATGTCGTTTAATAAATTCAATACTTCACGTCTACCTATGGGATCTAGCGCTGATACTGGTTCATCCATAATGATGAAAGCTGGCTTGTGTAATAAAGCTTGTGCGATGCCAAGACGCTGTTTCATTCCTCCTGAAAATGTTCCGACATGAGCATGTGCTTCTTTCCCTAAGCCCACTTTTTCTAAAAGAAATGGAATGTCCTTTTGTAGTTGATTTTTCGAAATACCAGAAAGTGTCCCCATAAAGGATAAAGTTTCAAATGCTGTCATCCAGGAGAAAAAATTAGGATACTGTGGTAAATAACCGATTTTGTTTTTCATCTTTGAAATTTTTTGTCCATCAAGTACAATGTCTCCTTCATCTGCATTAAGAATGTCAGCAATGATTTGAATTAATGTGGTTTTCCCTGCCCCGTTTGGTCCAATAAGTCCTACACATTCATTCGTATCGATAACCATTGAAAAATTATTCACAGCCGTCTTATATTTAAACTTTTTTGTAATATTATTAATTTCTAAGCGCATGTTTATTTACATCCTTTCTGCCAATCACGAAATATAGAACAGAACCAATTGTATTAAAGAATAAAATAATAATTGCCCACATCAGTATATTTTCTCTCGTCTCTCGGTGCCGATATAAATCGACTAGTGCAACAACGATAAGTAAAAATCCTACGAATAAAAAAGGTAAAAGGATTGGTAGTATACCTGCCCAATCAATTTGACCTAAGTCTTCAAAACCGTAATGTAATTTCATCTTAATATAGCCCCTTTCATTATCATTATCGATAATGATAACAAAAATCTTAAAAAATTACATTACCTTTTTACTGTACATCTCAAAAAAAAATCTATAGTATATTTTTTGATAATGTTCTCATATTGATAACATTTGATTGCTTCCCTTGATACTATCTCATTTTATCTGATAGGAGGATCGATTTATGCGTAATAAAGCAGAGGTATTAATGCACCCTGTGAGAATGAAAATTTTACAAGCTCTTATGCACAATAAAGAAGAAGGCTTAAGCACTTTGGAGATGATTTCTGTTATTAAGGATGTACCCCAGGCTACTTTATATCGGCATATCCAAATTTTAGTGGATGAAAACATCATAAAAATTGTGAAAGAGCGTAAAGTACGTTCTGTTACAGAGAAGTTTTATGCATTAAATGAAGGAGCAGCAAAACTTAGTAAGGAGGATTGGACACAACTTTCAACCAAGCAAAAGTTAAATTATATTTCTTACTATCAATTAGCTTTACTTTCTCAATATCAAAATTATTTACAATCCCTTGATGAAAAAGAAAGTACTGCAGATTTAGCAACTTTTTCTTTCATTGATTTGACATTAACAACGGAGCAATTCAAGAACTTTGATAATGAATTAAACGAATTATTAACTAAATACTATAATATGGCCGACTCAACTAAAGGTTCTGAAACAAAAACGATTGCTTTAAATATTATTCCAAAACCTTAGGTAGTATTTTACGTAAAGAAATGGAGAAGATTTATGAAAAAAGGAAAGTTACTTCAAAACATAAGAAAATTAATCATGATTATTATTGGCGCAGTTATTGCGGCGTACGGATTAGAAGCTGTTTTAATTCCTAATGATGTTATTGATGGTGGTGTTACGGGTTTAAGTATTATGGGCGCTCACCTCTTTGGCATTCCGTTAGGCGTACTGCTCTTTGTACTAAATATTCCGTTCATTTATATCGGCTACAAGCAAGTAGGAAAAACATTTGCCTTAATGAGTTGTGCTGGTATCGCAGCATTATCCATTTCTACGGTTCTTTTACATGATGTCAAAACCATTTTAGGACCAAATGATCCCTTACTGATTGTCTTATCTGGTGGTATGCTACTTGGTGTTGGTATTGGTATTGTCTTACGAAACGGTGGAGCTTTAGATGGTTCCGAGGTGTTAGCCGTACTATTATCACGTAAGATTCCATTTTCAGTCGGTGATATTATATTATTTATCAATGCCTTTATTTTCTTAGGGGCAAGCTTTATTTTCGGCTTAGAAAGCGCATTATACTCAGCATTAACATACTATATTGCAAAAAATGTTATTGATATAATCCAAGTTGGTTTAGAAAAATCAAAAGAAGTACGTGTGGTCAGTGCAAAATCTGAGGAAATTGGTGATGCCATCCAAGCACGCCTAGGTCGTGGTGTTACCTATACACATGGACGAGGTGGTTTCTCCAATGAACCAACTGAAATTTTAAATTGTGTCATTAACCGTATGGAAGAAAATAAATTAGTTTCGATTATTAAAGATATTGATGACGGTGCATTTGTTGTTATTTCCGATGTTTCGGAGGTTCGCGGCGGTAACTTCAAGAAGCGAGATATCCATTAATATAAAAGTAAGTAAGGCTTCTATAGTCTTACTTACTTTTTTTGTTTATTTACTTACTGGAGAGGTTACAGTTTCATGTGTTTCATATTTTAGGCCACCGATTAAACAGAAAGCTCCAATAGCTACGACTACTGCAGCACTAATCAATGCATAGTGATAGCTATTGGTTATATTGGCAAGCTTTCCTGCAATGGATGGCCCAATCATTTGTCCAAATGCATAGCCAGCCGTTAAATAACCTAAAATTTTATGGCTATTAATAGGAGCTATATGTCTTGCTAGCGTTGTACTAACTGTTGTGATGCCCATAAAAGTAGCGCCAAAAATAAAGGCACTAGCATAGAGTGTAATCGTATTCGAGGCAAATGCAGGTAAAATAATCCCAACTGCTTGAACGATCATGGATACAAATAATGTTTTTACATAACCATACTGCTGCGCTAGCTTTGACCATACGAAGCACGATGGAATGGCAGCTATTCCCACAACAAACCAGACAAAGGCAGCATCCCCATTAAAGCTTGTTGATTCTCGCGCAATCGATACAATAAAAGTACCTGTGACAATATAACCTAGCCCTTCTAAACTATAGGACATCATTAACCACTTCATCCATTTCTTTGGTGGAGTTCTCTTCGATGTAGTGGGTTCATGTATCCGTTGTTGTTCACTTGGCCTAATAGGTTTGATGAATAGTACGATAATGCCAAACAATAGAATACAAAACAAAGCTAACGCAATCCATGTGCCATTCCAATGGTAGATTGCCTGTATGGGTGACACAATAATGGCACTTAATGCAATCCCTACACCAACCCCACTATAGAAAAATCCTGATAAATGCATTTTACTACTACTAGCCAACTGATCGAGTACAAGACTAGCAATCACTACAAAAATAAAAGCGCTCACTACTCCAGAGATAAACCGAAGTATATACCATAAAACAACATTATCTGTAAAGCCCATAAATGCAGTTGTAAGAATGCTAATAATTAGCCCTATTTGCAAAAACGGAATACGTTTATTCTCTAAGGTTAAACGACCTGCCACTATTGCCCCTATTAGATAGCCTAAATAGTTGCTTGTTGCTAAATAACCAGCAGTCGAACGGCTAAATTCAACTGTTTCTTGCATATAAGGTAAAATGACCGTATAGGAAAAACGACCAATGCCCATGGCAATGATCAAAGAAAAAATACCACCTATTAAATATTGAACTGTTTGTTTGTGCATCGTATCACTCCTTCTCTTCTCCACTATATCGAATAATTAGCTATCACAAATATGTTCAATTCGTTATAATTAGTATCAAAAAAATTGATAGCTGGAGGGCCAATGAATATTAATGATTTAAAGATCTTTCGAACAGTCGTCCAAACAGGGAGTTTTTCAAAAGCTGCTACAGCACTTAATTACACGCAATCAAATATCTCTATGAAGATCCAAAATCTTGAGGCTATGTATCATACAACATTTTTTTATCGGGGGCATCGAGGCATTCAACTAACACCTAAAGGGGAACAATTTTACGAACTGGTATTAAAGATGCTTCATCTCTATGATACATCGTTTGAGATTTTACAAAATACAGAGGAACAAAGAGGAATTTTGCGCATTGGTTCAATGGAAACTACAGCAGCACTTCACTTACCAGCACTGTTAACACCATTCCATCAAGCCCATGAACAGGTTGATATCACTATATTGACTAGTCCATCTCAGCATAATATTGAACGGTTAGAAAACTATGAAATAGATGGTGCATTCGTGACCGGGCCTGTATATAAAGAAAATATATTGGTGAAGGAGTTTATCTGTGAAGAGCTTGTTTTTATCACATCTTCTAAGCATAAGCCCATTAAAAATTTGAGAGACTTAGAGGGTAGCACTGTGATTACGTTCCGAAATGGCTGTTCCTATCGAGCCATTTTGGAGCATTGGTTACACGAAGACGGAGTACGTCCTCAAAATAGAATGGAATTTGGTACGCTTGATGGTATAATTGGCTGCGTTGCTGCTGGATTAGGTATTACTTTACTTCCTCGTGCTATTGCGGAAAAATATATGGCAACACAAACACTAACTCTGCACGAATTAACGAATAAGCAAGCACATATTCCTACCTGGTTTATTTATCGTAAGGATGATGTACAATCACCAATACTTCAATATTTTTTAGAATCAATAGACGCGTATGACTATCCATCAGTTTGAGTGTTCTATCTATTATTTTCATTACTAAAAGAGCTGTTCAGTAGATTTCCCCCACTGAACAGCTCTTTTCATGTTTTCCTTTGACGGCTGAACGTAATTCCTTTAGGCTTTAATTAGATATAGAAAGGAGCTTTTTATGGATATTTTTATCGCTAGTAACCGCCAATTACCTATCCGTTATTATGTGCAAGAATCGGTCTGGATTCGTCGCGGGGGCAGTACAAAACTTCCCGATGTAACATTGCCATTTTTTGTAGAGGTAGAAATGAAACATCCTCATAATTTAGCCATTATTAGAGACTATATTTTTGACTTTCAACGACAGTACAAGCAGACAGAAATTCAACTTTTAATAAAGGACATAGCTCACTTAGCAACCATGCAGGAAATGCTTTCACACGTTAAGCAAATCCATCATACCATCACCATTTACCCACTGTGATTTGGATTAAGTCGTTAATGGCAATGTGATAATAAAGTACAATGTCTCATTTTTATATGTAGCGTGAATGGTTCCTCCGTGAAGCTCCACAATGCTTTTGGCAATCGCTAGACCCAGCCCAGAGCCTTCTGTTACATTCGTTCTTGACTGATCCTTTTTATAAAACCTCTCAAATAAACTATCAAGCTCTTCTGGTGTAAAGGCATCACTTTGATTTGCTACACCAATACGCACATGATCGCCTTGCCCTTCAAGAGAAACGATTATTTTTCCGTCACCCGTACTATAGTTAATCGCATTGATTAATAAGTTATCAAACACACGAACAATTTTTTCTGAATCAAGCGCCGCAAAAACTCGCTCTTCTGAAAAATGCTTCTTAAAAATGCGTTGTTTCTCCTCTGCAAGTGGCACTAATTCCTCCATTAATTGATCGAGTAGCTCATTTAAACAGACTTGTTGTCGCACTAAAGCATTTTTATCATTTGTTAGCTTTGTATATTCAAATAAATCATCAATTAAATTTTTTAATTGCTCGGATTTAGAAAAGGCTATTTTCAAATATTCGTCGTATTGCTCTTTTGTCTCATATTTTTCCTCTCTTAATAGCCGTAGGTAACCCATTATGGAGGTAAGCGGTGTTCTCAGATCATGTGAAACATTTGTAATGAGCTCATTTTTCTGTTGCTCAATTTTCCTTTCCATTTCGATACTTGTCATGATTTCTTCTGCCATTTGGTTAATATTATCTGTTAATAAAGCAATTTCATCCTGCCCTTTTTTCTCAATGCGAAAGGCTAAATTCCCCTTTGCTATTTCCAATACCCCCTCTGCTAACGCTTCTATTTGATTCATTTTGCGCTTGGTTATATAGAAGAACGATACAATAAATAAAATAATACCAATGAAAAAAGGTATAGGTCCTTCACTCGTACTTGTAATGGCTTCACCTTGTGGAAGGCCACTTACGAAAAAATAATAGTTTTTATCTTGCAAGGTCAGAGGTACTAATGTTGAAAATTCTCTACGAGAAGTTTCAATCGTATCAGGATACGCTTGATCAAACGGCTGATTAATTGTAAAATCCATGACCTTTCTAATTTCTTCATGTAAATCAATTTGTGACTCTTTTACCTGCTTTGTTTTATATAAAACCTTCCCTACCTCATCTGTTACTACAATTTTTAAAGCATTCTGGTCACTTTCGAAATTTTCATCTTCTTGTTCAATCAATTGCCTCAACACATTCACATTATTTTCTTGGGTCGCTAATTTTGCTGTATCTTGTGCCTGATAATACATCATCTTCATACTGTAGCTATAATCAACGATGACAGTGTCATTAATATTCTCAAATAAAGGGAGGACTGCCCGTGATACTAAAAAGCTTCCAAGTGCACATAAAATAAAGGTTGTAAATAATTGAATTCTAATGCTGCGCTCTATATTATTCTTTATTTTTCTGTAAATACGCTGGAGGGGCCCCAGTAGCTTTAAGAATAGCCTAAAGATCTTTTTCAACTTTATATCCTACTCCCCAGACAGTTTTGATATATTGTGGATTTCTTGGATTTGTTTCAATACGTTCACGAATTTTTCGTATATGTACCATCACTGTATTTTCTGATTGGAAAGCTTCCTCTTTCCAAACCTTTTCATAGATTTGCTCTGCGCTCATCACGATGCCCGGATTACTTACAAGTAGTTCCAAAATAGCAAACTCTCTTGGTGTTAATTTTACTTTTTCATTGTTAACAAAGACTTCATGAGTCGCTGTATTGAGACGCAAATCACCGATTTCCATTTCCTCACCATTGCTATTATTTAAGCCATTCATTTTAAGATAGCGCCGAAGCTGTGATTTAATGCGTGCAATCAACTCTAATGGATTAAAGGGCTTTGTCACATAATCATCAGCCCCTATTGTTAAACCAACAATTTTATCCATATCCTGTGACTTTGCAGTAAGCATGATAATCGGCATTTCCGCTACTTCTCTTACCTTCATACACATTTCTATACCATCCACTTTAGGCATCATTAAATCGAGTACTATTAAATGTACCTGATGCTTCTTCAGTAGCTGCAAGCCTTCTTCCCCATCACATGCCTCTAGCACATGATAGCCCTCATTTTTCAAATAAATAGCGATAAGATTTCTTATCTCTTTTTCATCATCAACAATTAAAATTGTTTCATTACTCATCTAACCCCACCATACCTCAAATATTTTACTAATAGGAATGTTCCCTATTTTAACTATTTTTTTAATTTTCGAATATAAAAATAATAAAGCAAGCTGATTATGACGATGACGATACCTAAATAGATACCATATTTAGTAGCAAGCAAAGAAATATACTCAATCTGGCTACCAAATAAGTGCCCAAGTATGAAATAAATTAATGTCCAAACAAAGCCTGTTGTATACGAGAATATGGCATAAGTTTTAAAGGACATATGATTCATCCCGACCAAGTACGGAAGAATATGTCTAACAATCGGGATAAAATAACTAAAGACTAAAGCAAAACGCCCATATTTATCAAGCAAATCTTTGGATTGCAATAAATACTTTGCTTTTTTCTTTTTCATAAGTTTATCGAGCACTCGTTGACCAAATTGTCTACCTAGAACATAACCTAGTGAAAGGCCTGAAACAACACCTAAATAAGTAATTAGAAAGGATTTCCATACACTCATTGTATCTAATGACGATAAAAAACCACCACTCATTACAATCATCTCATCCGGGAGTGGCATCCCGATAATGCCTAGCCATAAACTGAAAAACAATGCAAAATAGCCATATTGATCAATAAATAGTAAGAGATCCTGCAACTCCATTAGCTTACCCTCGTATTTCCAAGTTGACAGCTAAAGACATATGCTGGGGGCATATTGATCCACACTTTTTCATGTGAGATCTCCGCGAAATAGCGTTGGAAGAATGCTTTTTTCACAAGTGAATATTGGAACGTGATGAATTTCCCATCATCCAAACAATCCTTCACATTATTTAAAATGCAACATGATACTTCTGACTTTAAAGATGTAAATGGTAGCCCAGAGATAACATAGTCTATTTTTTCAATATGCAACTCGTCTATATATTGCTTCATATTTTCTGCAGAGCCATTGATTACAATAACATAGGCCTCATGAGCGAACTGTTGACGTAATTTCTCGCAAAAATTCGGATTATGTTCAATGAGTACAAGCCATGTAGCTGGCTTTTTTCTTTTCACAAGCTCCTTTGTAAAAGAGCCCATTCCTGGTCCTAGCTCGACAATACATTGTGCAGTTTCAAAACAAATAGGTTGTATCATTTTATAAGCTAATTTTTTAGAGCTCGGGGAAATTGCTCCAATTGTTTTAGGATGTTTTATAAATTCAGTAAGAAAGGTAATAAATTGCATGAAAATTTCTCCTCACTTTGCATTCATGTAGATGGTTCTAACTATAAAGAGCATTTCTTAACGAATTGCGAGGAGAATTCTTAAAATTTTCTTAAGAGTCATAAAAGCTTAAAAGGTAATTCGTTCTAATGATTATTTCCTACATAAAATAGGCATACAATTGCTTCCAATCGAATAGAAACCTATATAGAGAACAATTAGTCAGGGGAAAAATAAAGTGGGGTGTGAAAGGATGCTTAAAGTAAATGATGCAAAAGAATTGGTACTCGGAATTGTGCAAGATGACCCATTGTTTGTTGCACTACAACATACGCCTTTAGAGGAGAACCTCTATAATGATGCCTATCTAGCAGACATCGATGAATCCAAACACTATACAATAGCAGAAGTCGCGGGCTGGTTTAATATCACAGACGCTATGCTTCGCTACTATTTAAAACCGTTTGAGCAATATGTATTTGACAATGCTTCACCGAACGTACATGGAAATATCCGTTTAAACTTGCCTGCTATCGTAAGGCTAAGAATGATTTTGTTACTGAAGGATGAGTATCGTGTGAGAGGGATAAAATTATTGCTAGGTCTTGATGATAACGGTCAGTTACTTAAACATCAAATTACGGCAACGACCATGGATTCAGAGGATCTAACCCATAAAATTGATGTTCTTGGAAACGTCCTACAACAAATGATCCAAACAGGGCTCTTTCAAATTTTGCCGAATGAAGAGCAAGGGACGTTACAAGTTAACATTAATCAGGACTTTCTTGTCGAAAACATTCAACGCTTATCGACTGATTCAGTCCTTCAAGTGGAAGAAATTCAAAAAGAAACGTTAGAACTAAAGCAGGAAAACGAGCATCTCCAAAAGCAAATTACCGAGCTACAAGAAAACAGTGTAAAGGATATTGTGCAAAAAATTAGAGAGCGTCATATTGAAAATGAAATCGTCTCTACACTACGTACAGAAGCATTACAGGAATTTTCAACGAACAATAAAATTAGCTTTTTCACCAAGATGTTCAAATCCGCCCAAATAGAGATGGAAAAAGAGCAGTTTGTCCTAAGCTATATTTCCAAGCATTTAGAAGAGCGTTTAGAAGTTGCGTTGAACGAATACTATGAAAAATAAAGCAAATACTAGTAGAACATGAGTGAGACTATTTAAAATAGTCCCAGTCATGTTCTTTTTATTAAATCATGATATTACCTGCTCGATGCTGTGAAAATATAATGTATTCATTTAGTCAATCAGGTTCCCTGAATCTATATCAGATTTTCACCCTTACGTATTGGCTACAACATTCCCTAAGAAACGCAATAATCGGAAATGGAGAGAAACCATTTCATCTACGGTTAAGTTCTCATTACCCTTGTCTAACCACTCCTGAATTACCCCCAAAATGGCAGATGCGATAAAGGCTTGTAGGTATTGCTGAAATTCTGGATCTTGCACTTCCTCGCGTATAACGGATAATCTATCTAATATATGATTGCCAAAGATTGTTTTCATTTTTTGTGTAAAGCCCGGACTTCCTTGCTCTCCTAATAGCATACGAAAGGCTGGGGCATGTTCCTTTATGCAGGCTATCACATTAATAAATGGTTGATACAGTTGGCCCATTTTTAATGTTTGAAAAGCATCGACTGGTTGAACATGCTTCACATAGCGTTCTAATTCCACTAAGAGCTCTTGTTGCAAATCCTCCATTACGGCATATTTATCCGCATAGTGTAGATAAAACGTTCCACGATTAATTTGAGCTGCTAATGCTAATTTTTTTACGGTCACACGTTCAAAGCCCACTTCCTCTACTTGCAGAATCAGTGCCTTTTTAATGGCTTGCTTCGTTTCAAAATTCATTTTTTCATGTACCGACACACAAATTCCCTCCATTTACTTAACACATGCTGGCAAACTGTTGATTGTATTTGCTCACATGCTACCGTAAAATTTTTATCAAATCAACATTGTGTTCAGTGAAGGAGTGAGGTCCGTATGGGCAACCAAGCAATCTCTATTAAATCCCTTGAAAAAAAATTTCACCACAAGCAAGTTATTGCCCCCCTTTCTTTAGCTATTCCTAAAGGACAGTTAATGGGCTTACTTGGTCCGTCAGGCTGTGGTAAAACGACGCTAATCAAAATGATTATGGGCATGCTAAAGCCTGATAATGGTCACATTCGAGTGTTAGATTTAGATGTTCCCCATAAGCAATTATTGAATGATATTGGCTATATGGCACAATCAGATGCACTTTATACAGATTTAACAGGTGAAGAAAATCTTCATTTTTTTGCAAAGCTTTACTCCTTGTCAAAAGCAGAAAGAGTGGAGCGTGTAGCCTATGCCGCAAGCCTTGTTCGTTTAACTGATGACCTACATCTTAAAGTGATCAATTATTCGGGAGGAATGAAACGTCGATTATCTCTTGCTATTGCTCTCATCCAAAATCCTAAACTATTAATCTTAGATGAACCAACCGTTGGTATTGATCCTGTTTTAAAAAAAGAAATTTGGCAGGAACTTATTCGGTTAAAAGAAGAGGAACAAAAGACGATTTTAGTGACGACACATGCGATGGATGAAGCAGAAAAGTGTGATCAATTAGCTATGTTAAGAAGTGGTCATATTATTGCGCAAGGCACACCACAAGCGTTAAAAGAATATTACCAGGCAAAAGATTTTGATGAAGTATTTTTAAAAGCTGGAGGTGACGTACAATGAGAATAGGTGCAATTGTCACAAGAATTATTCAGCAAATGAAACGAGATAAACGGACACTCGCTTTATTATTTTTTGCCCCGCTTCTCGTCTTATCCTTAATGTATTTTATATTTAATAGTAACGAAACTTCTGTCACACTTGTTGTCACGAATGGACCCGCACCACTAATCGATAAATTAAAAGATGCCGATTTTACAATTATTGAGGATGATGATTTTTCGAAAAAGCAGCTACAAGATAAAGAGTATGATGGCTGGCTTACAATCAAGCAAAATGATAGTAAGTTAACGTTATTAAATGATGACCCTTCCCAAGCAAAAGCGTTAACGATGCAGCTTGCGCAAATGTTACAACCTTCACACGCTGCTATAGACAGTTTAGAAACGGACTATGTTTATGGTAATGAGGATACGGCAATTTTTGATATTTTTAGTCCCATGTTAATTGGTTTCTTTGTGTTCTTCTTTGTCTTTTTAATTACAGGAATCGCTTTACTAAAGGAACGTACTTCAGGGACATTGGAGCGACTACTTGCGACACCTATTAAACGCTCTGAAATTGTAGCAGGCTATATGATTGGCTATGGATTATTTGCCTTCTTGCAAACGATTATTATCGTGCTATTTGGTATTTATGTACTAGATATCGTTCATGTAGGTTCAATCTGGCTTGTCTTTCTCATTAATATGATGGTTGCCCTTGTATCGTTATCCTTAGGTGCCTTGCTATCAAGCTTTGCTGCTTCAGAGTTCCAAATGATGCAATTCATCCCGCTGGTTATTGTTCCGCAAGTATTCTTTTCAGGTATATTTCCGCTCGATAGTATGGCAGAATGGCTTCAAAACATTGGACGCATCATGCCTCTTTACTATGCAGCGGACGCATTGAATGATGTTATGTATAAAGGTTATACCTTCCCTGATATCGTAGTGAATATCAGTGTTCTTGCCTGTTTCGCCCTCGTTTTTATTACATTAAATATTATCAGTTTAAAAAAATATCGCTCATTGTAAAAAATACAGTAAGGATCCATCCCCCTTTAGAGAAGATCCTTACTGTTTCTTTATTTAAAATGGTTTCTTTTGCCAAACAAACATCTAGTGTCTTACAATTAGGGTAGTTTCCTTTCAAAACCCAAATAAGTAGGTGTTAGATTTATGAATAGTTTGTTTAACGCACAAAATATCACCAAGCAATACAGGGGCATAAAAATTTTAGATAATGTCTCATTTCCAATCGATCATAACCAAATCATTGCTATCGTTGGGAAAAATGGCTCTGGCAAAAGCACGCTATTAAAAATGATTGCTGGTCTTATTACGCCTGACCATGGTTCAATTATTCCTTCCAAACAAAACTTAAAAATTGGCTATGTCCCAGAAGTTTCCCCTTCTCATATTTTATTTACGCCTCAAGAATATCTTTATCAGATGGGGCGAATCCGTGGAATGGCTAAACAAGAACTATTACCGAGAATAAATTATTTACTAGAACTTTTTAGCTTAGTAGATGTTCAAAATACTCGTATTATCAACTTTTCTAAAGGGATGAAACAAAAAATAATGATTATGCAGGCGATGCTGGATGAAACAGATTTGTTGATATTAGATGAGCCTTTATCAGGATTAGACCTTACAACACAAAATGAGTTGGAACAAACTCTTCATAGCCTCAAACAACAAGGAATGACGATTATCTTAAGCTGTCACGAAACAAAGCTTTTGGATCATGTCGTGGATACGATTCTCATGATTCACAACAAAAAAGTGATGCGGACAGATTTACCCTTGAAGGATGTAACCTATAATCAATTAATTTTTGATATTTCTAATCCTACATACTTAGAGGACCTATCTCATTTAATAGAAATTAACCACCAGACACAATTGGCTACTGGTTTTTACGAAGTTAATATTCGCTATCAAGCACAGCATACCGACGATCTTTTACAACAGCTACTTCTAAAAAAAGCTTCTATCAAACAACTTATGCCAATCAATGATAAGGAGATATTTATAGCAAATGATTAGTTTAATGCGTTATCAGTTAAGCAATTACGCGAGAACCTATCAGTATGTGCCACCTTTTTCTATTTTCATTTTATGT
>NZ_DAMDAY010000039.1:23104-30654 GCF_032093475.1 Lysinibacillus sp.
ATGTCTTGTGATCAACTATACATTTGTTCCAAACCCTATATTAGATAGCTTTTCCTTTACCTCTATTATCCTCTTTTTCCTGATGGGTTGGTTTACCGTGACATTGTTTCATTCAGAGGATGAAGGGCAAAAAATGATTACGATACTGCATGCGAATGGTTCAACACCATATAATGTCAGCCTATTTATAATTAATATAGTAATTGCTTTCAGCTTAAGTTTTGTATCTATCATTTACCCAGTAGTCATCCATGCTTTTGCTGAAAAGCCAAGCTTTATCCACCTATTTCTTGGATTTTTCGCCCATTTTACTTTGGCTACTTTAGGTATGGCCCTATCTGCTCTGTTTACAAGAGACCTTGTTAAAAATAAACAAAATACTTGGTGGGGAGTTATTAGTGTATTATTGTTTGCCATAGTATTAGCAACATTAAAGGATTCACTTGACCAACTAAATGGTCTTATTTGGGTTCTTCCCCCTGTCCATCTTTCTTTAGAAATGTTGGCTATTGGCGATCAAATAACATCCATACCTAGTAAGTTTTATTGGCAATTTGCCTGGATACTAGTCTATGCTGGTTTCGTTATCACTCTATTCTTCCTTTTATCTAAGCTAAAAAGGAAATAACCAAAAGGACTCCCGTTTATGGAAGTCCTTTTACCTTGATGTTATTGTGACGAGGTGTATGTAGCAAACAAATCGTTAACAGGCTCAAGAAACTAGAATCGATAAAGCGAACCACCCAAACACCATAGCTTCTTAGTGAAACCTCATTTATTAAGCACCAAATACATACATAGAAAAATGCCAATCCAAGTACTTGAAGCCAAAAGATGAGTTTTTGTTTAGGCTGAATACTTGGTAAGAATTTCTTTGGTTGATTAGCTGCCCTATAAGAGACATAGCAAATCATTAGTGTGATGCCAACTAAAGTACTTCCATGTTGCAAGTATTTATAAAGAGGAATCTGTAAACCAAACAGTGGCATTATTTCAGCTAAAATAGATACGTGCGTGACCATAAATCCATTTTTTGAGTAAAAGAATCCCAAACCACGTGAGTTAACATACCGAATAAAGCTGAATAGCTAAATACCACGATATTGAATAGTTTACTTTTGGTTGTTTGTTGGTTAGCTGTATCCTGCAAACATACCGGTAAATGATTAATTAGATGTTGCTGAATACATGCTCGATAAATTAGATAGAGCAAGATTACAAGAGGTAGATTAAAAGTAAAAAAACCTGTTAAGCAATGTCCAATCTCGCCTATTGGTCTGCCTCTTAAAAAATATTCAAAATCAGGTGCCATACTTCCTAATACTAATGCTGAAAAATGTATGTATTTACTTTGTCTTGAAAAAGGTAAAATTACGGCTGGATGTGCAAAGGTTAATGGCATATCACCCACCTCCCATCTGTTCAGACGCTTTCCAATGACAAAGGTTACTCCCTCATCTAAAATCGCAGTCATGTTGGGTTCAATTTGTTAGAAATTGCTCTTCCGACACAACCTTAATTCCATGCCTTTGTAGTAATGCAGTCGTTACTCCCACACCAACTAATTTAGTGCCATTGAATTCCCCATTATAAATCATGGCACTACCACAAGATGGGCTATACTCCTTTAAGACAACCTTTGTTGCACCTATTTCGCGTGCTTTTTGTAAGGTGGCATTCGCTCCTTTAAGGTACAATTCTGTAACATCACGTCCAGATCTTTCAACGACCCTTGCTTTCCCATCAAGAACATCATGACCATTTCCTCCTACAATTTCAGCAGGCTCGCGTGGCGTTGTAAAACCTCCCATTAACTCAGGACAAACGGTGACAGCTTTATTTTCTAACACAAGCTTTTGTATTTTTTCATCTAGACTGTTCGTGCCATTATAACGAACATTTAATCCAGCTAAGCAGGCACTAATTAAAATCATAGCTCCTCACTCCTTCAACTATCTTTAATACAACTATAACATGCTCATTAAAGAATGTTTTACGTGATCTGCTCTTTTTTTGATACACTATTTAAATAGCTATCCAAAGGAGGAATAAATGTCCGATCCTATTTTAATTTTGCCATATACAGATGAATGGGCTAAAGAATTTCATAGCATAGGTTCTCGATTACGTGAGGCCCTAGGAGACAACGCACTGAGAATTGATCATATTGGCTCAACTTCTATAACAGGCTTAGCAGCGAAACCAGTGATTGACATACAACTATCCGTAGCATCATTTACGCCATTGGAAGCGTTTAAAGGACCACTAGAATGTCTTGATTTTATTTATCGAGCAAACAATCCAGACAAGTCTAAACGCTATTTTCGAGAGGCTCCTGGTCATAGACGAGTACATATTCATGTTCGACAGGCTGGTAGTTGGGCCGAACAGCTAGCCTTATTATTTCGAGATTTTTTGCGCTGTCATCCAGATTACTGTCGTCGCTACGAGCAGGTAAAATATGAATTTGCAGAAAAATACATAAATAACCGACAACTATATACAAACTCTAAAGAAGCGATCATTTGGGAAATTTTAAAACAAGCTAATCAATGGAGTCAGCTTACAGGCTGGTCGCCCTCTCGCTCGGATAGCTAATTAACAAGGAGGAATAAATTTGATTGAATTTACTATTTGTTTTGTAAAGAAGGGTGATCATATCCTTTTGCTGAATAGAGATAAGCCGCAGTGGATGGGTGCATGGAATGGTGTTGGTGGTAAAATTGAACAGAATGAAACACCATTAGCTTGTGCAATCCGTGAAATTAAAGAAGAGACAGGTATTACTGTCGAGGATATTACGTATAAAGGAAAAATTACATGGACAGATGGCGATATTAACTATGGTTGTATGTATGCGTTTATAGCGGAACTACCTGAATCTTTTACATATGTAACCCCTCTAAAGGTTGCTGAGGGTATTCTAGATTGGAAGGAACTTACTTGGATTTTCCACCCTGAAAATGTGGGCATTGCGGATTTAAAATATTATTTACCCACAATGCTAAAGGAAACAACTAATTATGAATATATTTTTACCTATCAAGACAAAAAATTGGTCAATATCTCTTCAGCACCAATTGAACAAGCATCTACTGTCTAATAAAAAACAAGCCTCGGCCATGCATTAGGTGCATGACGAGGCTTATTTTTAATGTCTAGGCTGTGCAAAGCGCATTCTACACATCGACCAATTTAAGCTTGTATGCTGGATTTCATCATGGATTTCCCACAAGCTATCTACCATTCGCAATTCAACATTACGCTCTAATAATGCTTTCTCTATATCTTCGATCTCTGAGACATTGATGGGCATTTGTGTTAATTCACTTGTATAATAGCCAGCAATATCATCCTGTAATGTGAATCCATTACTATCAAACTCATATAGGTAAAGACTTGTATTCTTCAATACTTCCAACCACTTGTTTTCTATGACTACTACATGAGAAGCTTGAGCTAGATAGTGCTGTCTGTCCTGCTCTGTTGTCTGTTCTCCTGCATGAAAACAAACACGTGGACAATCTCTTGGCGTTAAATAATTCGGCAAGCATCTCTCGTTGATCGCCCATACAAGCCCTTTGGTGGCATCTAAATCTGGTCGCTCAGGTAGTCGAGGATGAAAAATCGTAATAGTAGGGTCTTCACTGATATGGAATAAACGCATGGTTACTTCTCCTTTATTTTCTTAATTTAAAAACAATAAAATCTGCACAATGCAAATCTTCCTTAAATTGAGGATACTTCTCTAGCATCTCCTCTGATGGCTCTGGCTCTACAATAGTTTCAATCATAAATCCAGCTTGCCTAATTGCTTGCACATAGCTTGTTAATGTTCGATGGTACAGAATGATTGGTGGCTCAGCATCTAGCTGTTGGTACACCCCTTCATAAAAATAACGTTGGACTTTCCAATATTGCTGATCTAGCTCCACATGTCTCATCCATCCACTATTTGGTGTCACAAAGCATGGGTGTAAAATCGAAAAAATAAAAGTGCTAGTAGGTTTTAATAATCGATACATCTCACATAGAGCAGCCTGATAATCCTCTAAATCTTGGAGAACCATATTCGAAACAATACAATCAAATTGTTCATCTGCTAGAAACGCTAATTTTTCACAGTTCCCTTGTAAAAATTGAATAGCATCCTTCTGTGGCGTTCTTTCCTTAGCAATGTCCAGCATTTTTTGTGAAAAATCAACCGCTGTTACTCTTGCACCATTCTTCACCAGTAATCTGCTTAAATAGCCTTCTCCACACCCTGCATCTAATACATGCTTTCCATTGATCTCTTCCAACAATGCAAAGATAGTGGGGTTTAACAGTACTACACGATGAATGTCACCCTGCTCATCGTAGTTAGCTGTATACCTTTCTGCATATTGATTCCAGCGTTGAACGGCTTGTTCTGTATTCATATAAAGACCTCATTTCAAAGTAGAATCGTAACGTTACGTCTTTTGTGCACTTGTCTATTTTTCCATATAAAGAAAAAAATATATAGACTTTTATTATATCTTTTAATATCATGTAGATAGAGGCACGGCTTCTTTAAGTAAATGAGAAAAGCCAGAAATCCCAATAGGATTTCTGGCTTTTATGCGTTATATTGAAATGGATTGTTCAGCGACAGCTTCTTTTTTGACAGTGAGCCACCTGCCAACAACCATGACAAGTAATGCAAGAAATACAATTACCCCTGCAAAGACAAGTGCTGCTTTATAGCTGCTATAAACTTCTACCAGTTTTCCTGCGATAATTGGACCAATAATTTGTCCAAAAGCATAAAAGGTTGTTAATAGAGATACAACGAATCCGCTCTGGGTCGGAAAAAGCTGACGTGCATAGGATGTTGTTAGTGTGACTATTCCTACAAAGGTTAGACCGAATAAAAACGATGCTAACAATACACTCCATACAGTTTGTGAAAATACGGGTAACAAGATGCCTATCACTTGAAATATGTATGCCACAAACAAAATTTTTATTGCCGAAAATTTTTCTAATAAAACTGTCCAGACTGGTGCTGATGGTATCGCTGCTAACCCCACCATCACCCAGCTATACGAGGAATAAGCCTGTAGAGAAGGGATATTATGAATAATATCAACTAAAAAAGTTCCTGTAATAATATAACCTAAGCCCTCTAATCCATAAGACACGATCAGCCATGGCATAAAGCCCTTTGTCATTTTCGTATCGAGTGATTTTGCAACTTTTAAACCGCCCCCAGTCTCTAAACCCTTCCACAAAATAGTTGTCATGAGTAAAAAAACCGCTGACAATATTCCTAATCCTAGCCATGTACCTTGCCACGCAAATTTAGCTTCAATAATAGGTACACATAAACCTGAAATTGCAATCCCTAAACCAATCCCACTATAGACATAGCCAGACCATCGTGACAGTGAATGTTTCGCCAAATAATCCATCACAATACTAGACGTTAAGACAAAAATTAAGCCCCCTGTAATACCTGCGATTAAACGAAGCACTAGCCATACACTATACAGCTCTATTAATCCCATTAAGCCTACTGAAAGGACGTTGAAAACAACACTTGCCAATAAAAGTTTTTTGCGTTGACGATAAATAAAGCCCGCCCATAATGCTCCAATAAAATAGCCAATATAATTGCTTGAGGCTAAAAACCCAGCTACTTCTAATGAAAATCCTACATCACGGCGCATAAATGGCAAAATCGGTGTAAAAGCAAAGCGACTAATCCCCATCGCTACAACCAATAATAATATTCCTCCAAAAACAATCCCCATATGCTGTCGATTCAAGTGTTCATCCCCCTCCCCAGTTCCCTACTGTAATTAAAAGAATACAGAGTGAAGATTAATAAATCTAATATATAATGTATATAAAAGCATAAAAATAATTTATAAAAGGTGTGTCTATCATGAATTTACATGCACTACGTTTATTTACGAAAGTGGCCGAGCTCAATAGTGTTTCCAAAGCTGCCCAAGCTCTTATGATAAGTCAGCCAGCCGTCACTATACAAATACGAAATTTAGAAAAGGAACTAGCTTTAACCTTGCTGGAATCTAAAGGGAGAGGTATTAAACTAACACAAAATGGCGCTTTTTTATATAAACAGGCTCAGCGATTATTTGATTTAGAGCAGGATATCGAAAATAAAATAGAGCAGCTAAAAAATACTGGCAACGAAGAATTGCAAATCGCATCTACACATGTCCCCTCTCACTTTTTATTACCCAAATGGCTTGCTTATTTTAAGCAAATCTATCCAGCTACAAATATTCATTTAAAAACGGCTAACTCGCAGCAAGTAATTGAGGAATTACTGCATTATAAGGTAGATTTAGCCTTTATTGTCAAAGAGGATGGACATCACCCAGATATCAATTATCAATTTTTAATGAACTTAGATTATTGGTTTATCGTGCCCTATAATCACCCACTTGCGGATCAAACTGTATCGTTAGCAGAACTTATGCAACAGCCCTTTGTCACAAGGGAAGATGGTAGCTCCACAAAAGAATACTTAAATGCTTTATGTAAGGTGCATAAGATTCCCCCACCTCAGGTCGGACTACAACTAGATGGAATTAATGAATCAATCCATGCTATTGCAGCAGGATTCGGTACTATGCTAGCCCCTTCCATTGCAGCCTCTAGCTTTATCCAACAGCAACAAGTATCGCGTGTCTTTATAAAGGATATCGATATTCAGCGTCCTATCTATCTTTGTACTAGAAAAAATGAACAGCATCATTCCTCATCCTTTAATAACTTTCTCCACATCATCAATCAATCGATTTGATAGTAAACGTGTCCAATCTCAAAGGAATCGAGAAATTCATCATCGATTCCTTTCTAGCTTTTTCTGCTTATCATCTAAATGTCTAAGACTACTAGTAGTCTTATTGCAGCTAGTACGGCAAACTATCCAATTTGTGTAACGCTCTCAAATTACTTTGTTTATCCATCCATCAACGCTTGTCAAAGCTGTCAAATAGTAGTTGAAAATGCTCTTTAAATCCTCTTGTTAATTCATCAATATTCGCTTTTTTATAGACTTGGTAGTTTAAATAGCCTATAATAATCCATGTTATTATCAATAAACGAACATTAAGGTGGTTTCCATGACTGAATATACGCATATTTTCAAAGGGACAGCATTTACAAGTAAATCTGCTACTGAGGTTCAAATCTTAAAAGATTATTTATTTTTCATTAATGCTGACGGCATGATTGATAAAACAATCGCTCCTGAACATACTGATTACCAGCAACTATTAACTACATATCAACATCAAAATAATTTCCATCAATTATCTGAAGGGCAATATTTCTTACCAGGGTTTGTCGATCTACATGTCCATGCGCCGCAATGGGCTCAATCAGGTACAGCTCTAGATATTCCTCTTTATGATTGGCTGAACACATACACTTTCCCTATCGAATCAAAATTTTCGGATTTAGCGTTTGCCCAAGAGGTCTATGAGGATTTAGTAGGCACGCTTCTTGCCAATGGAACAACAACATCCTTATATTTTGCGACAGTCCATAAA
>NZ_DAMDAY010000040.1:0-8811 GCF_032093475.1 Lysinibacillus sp.
TTATATTTTTCATTCTCGCCAGTTTAAACAAACGAAAATCCCTTCTTAAGACGCAATAGCCATATAAATACCATGTCTTTCCTTTTTGAACTAACGTATGCGGTTCAACTACTCGATTTGTTTGTTGACCATATGTAGTGGAATAGCTGAAACTTACACAATGCTTACTTGCTATTGCTTTCTTTAACGTTGTAACAAGCTCTTTAAAAACAGTGTTTGGTCCCCATGGACTAAGATCTACAAATAGGTGATCAATCGATTGTTTTACTTGGCTATCCGCAATACTTGTTAATTTCTCAAGAACTGCTTCAGCATGTGAATCCTCATAGGTAGTCAAGGCACTTTTAATAGCGATGGAAAGTGAAGTAAGCTCATCTTTTGTCAAAACTTGTTTATCGACACGATAGCCTTCAATTAAACTAATACCTCCATTAACACCTTGTTGACTAATAACAGGTACACCTGCACAGCTAAGTGTTTCAATATCTCGATAAATCGTACGCACTGACACATTAAATAGCTCTGCTAGTTCTTGAGCTTTAACCTTTTTACGATTAATTAAAATCATCGTCATGGTTAATAGACGCTCTAATTTCATGCAAAATCTCCTTTCAGATATATCCCATAGTTCCTATACTCTATTACATCTTAGTTACTAACAAACTATCCTTTTAAGTATTTTTTAAGTACTTTTTGAGTTTTATTTAAGACAAATGTACTATAATAACGCCTAATTAACAATTACAATGATTATACTATTTTTACAATATAAGATAACAATGCATCTGGCTACACGACAGCTTTATTTCTCAATACAATATTGTTTTATTTTTTTATAAGAATAGTTTCAAAATTTAAACGCCTAAACAATTATTTCAATTCTCTTACACAACATAAAAAACTTCTAACTTCTATATAATGAACGGCGGGTACTTTCTATGAAGGGAATCTCAACACACCACAGGATCTACTACTCTCGCCTGTGATAGATTTACCCCTAAGATTGCTTTTTTCTATTAGCAAATTTTTAATAGAAAAGATTTGCTTTTCTCCCCCCTTCATTATATAGAAGCCTTTTCACCCAAAATAAACTAGTTTAATGGTTTTCAATTTAATTGTAAAAAGGAGAGTTTGATGTGATTCGAGCCGTTTTAATAGACAATGAACCTTTAGCTTTACACTACTTCCAAAATAAACTACACGCCTTTCAACAAATACAGGTTATTCAAACCTTTACAAGTGTAGAAAAATTTCTTAATGAGTTGCCAAACATAGAGTTTGACGTCATGTTTTTAGAGATAAAACTCCAAGAATTATCTGGACTTGAAGTAGCAGATATTATTAAAACAGAACGTCCACAAGTCAGCGTTATTTTTATTACCTCCTATCATGAATTTGCTTTACAAGCCTATGAAATCGGAGGTCTCGATTATTTATTAAAGCCTATTAGTCATACTCGTTTAGAAAAATCTATAGCCCGTATTGAGCATGAATTTTCTATACAGCAAATGCTACAACAAGCAACACAAACAGTCTTAAACGTACAATGCTTTGATCAATTTGCTGTCTATAGCAATAATAGCTTAGTGGCATTTAAAACTGAAAAGACGAAGGAATTATTTGCTTATTTTATTTTGCACCCAAACATACCGATACATCGAGATAATTTAATTGATATTCTATGGCCAGATTTAGATTATGTACGTGCCAAATCAAATCTTCATACAGCTCTTTCTTATTTAAGAAAAACGTTAAATACAATAGGCTATGACAACTGTATTGTTTTTTCAAACAAATACTATGTTTTTGAAAAACCAAATATTGTGTGTGATTTATATGATTTTCAAAAACTTCATGAAGAATTTTCACGTT
The DNA here is from genome assembly GCF_032093475.1 of Lysinibacillus sp. Classification (NCBI taxonomy): domain Bacteria; kingdom Bacillati; phylum Bacillota; class Bacilli; order Caryophanales; family Bacillaceae; genus Lysinibacillus; species Lysinibacillus sp. The sequence goes on from NZ_DAMDAY010000040.1 coordinate 1,873, forward strand.
TGGAATTTCCCTCTATTTCATTGATTCATCAGTGTCTTTCTATTTATAAAAATGGCCTATTTGTTTTCGATGATTATGAATGGTCAACTGCCTACAAAGATAGATTAACGAAATCATACATAGAGTTACTAGAAAAAGGGTTTCAACTAACGATTTTTTCAGATACTGAAAAAGCAATTGAATTTTTACACGCTTTATTAGATTATGATCCATACAATGAACAAAAACTTGAGCACTATTTGTATACGTTAATACAGGCAGGACTTCATGAACAGGCACACAAAATATTCCAAGCATATAAGCAAAAACTAAAGGAAGATTTAGCACTAACACCAAGCCCTTCCTTACTAGAAATATCCAAAAAATTAATTGTTTACAATAAATAGTTTTAAAAACGGCGAGTACTACTAATTTGTAGGTACTCGCCGTTTAATTATCAACTTATATTTGCTGTACGTCTTTAAGTGCCACTACCCTCTGTTAGGCCATGCTTCACTGCATAGAGCGCAGCCTGTGTACGGTCTTGCACTTGTAGCTTTGTAAAGATATTTGAAATATGCGTTTTAACCGTTTTTTCAGTAACAAAAAGTGAGGATGCTATTTCTCGATTACTCTTTCCTTTTGTAAGCTCTGCTAGCACATCTTGCTCGCGAGGTGTTAACGGATTTAATAAATGTGGTGCATTTTGTGATTCTTGTCGGTCCATTTCAAGCGTTGTGGTTGCATCTGGATGCAATGTATTTTCGCCACGCATTATACGTCGAATGGATAATACTAATTCATCTGGCTCAATATCTTTTAACTGATAGCCAGCTGCTCCCGCCTCCATTGCTGGAACAACATGATCTCGATCAGAAAAGCTAGTGAGCATTAAAATTTCTATTTGTGGATATTTGGCTTTGATGCGTTTAGTTGCCTGAATGCCATCCATTTCTGGCATGACTAAATCCATTAAGATAATATCTGGTTGGATACTTTCTGCTAATGATACAGCTTCAAGTCCATTTTTCGCCTCTCCGACAACCTCAATATCTTTTTGTGTCTTTAAGAAAAACAAAAGTCCACGACGTACCACATGATGATCGTCTGCAATTAATACTCGTATCATGTCCTCTCCCCCTTAATATGGTAAGCGGATTAGCAGCTCCGTACCTTTGCCTATTTCACTTACCCAGTCAGCGGTGCCACCCACTGATTTAGCACGATCTTTTATAGATTGTAAGCCCATTGACAGCAACTTTATATTATTGTCGATTACAAATCCCCGTCCCTCATCACGAATAACCAATAAAATATCTGTAGGTGTCACAGTAATATATAATGCTGCTTCTAGCACACCAGCATGGCGCCGCACATTATTTAATGCTTCTTGAGCTACTCGAAATAATGTTTCTTCAATACGTGAGGGGAATTGTAGTACACCTGACACCGTAACATGTAATTTTAATCCTAGCATTTCAGCATATACCTTTATGGCTTCAAGTAAACCATTTTCTAATCCCTTAGGGCGCAATTGCCAAATCAACGCACGCATCTCTGTTAGGGCATCTTGTGTTAAGTGCTGAATCTCTTTAAATGTTTCTTTCACCTCATGGTCCTCTGTCATTTCAATACCAGCTCTCGCTGTTAATGTTACGGAGAATAGAAGTTGATTGACAGAATCATGTAAATCACGCGCTAGACGGTTCCGTTCCTTCACAAGGGCCATTTCTTGCTCTTGTTTTGTTAATAAAATTCGTTTAATCGCCGACCCCATCTGAAATGCCACCGATTCTAATAAGGCAAGATCTTCCTCTGAAAAACGTACAGTGTCCTTGGATGCAACATTTAACACCCCAAAACGTTCTTGTCCAGATTGCAGGGGTACTGTGGCATGATGTGTAATCCCTTCATGGTCTCCAACATTTGCTGCGATAGCACTTTCAATACGTTGACACTCGATAATATTTGAAGCTTTTTTCAGTTCCTCATTGCGATAACGGGAGACACACCAACAGCCACCCTTATTTAAATAATGACAATTTTTATATTCCAATGCTTCTGGTAAATTTTCATGGACAACAAGCTCAGAGCGCCCCTTTGCATCAATAAAAAAAATCCAACCTGTTTCAAATTTGGTTCCATTTAGAAATTTGATGAGTGCACCTTTTAGCATTGTGACAATTTCAGTTTCTTCATTTAATAGTTCAGCAATTTCTTTTAAAATACCGATATTGGAATGCTCATTCTCCCTCACGAAAACACCTCTTCTTTAGCATTACTACTACTAATGATACCATTAAGGAGTTAGAGTCGTCTGCTTCAGTCATTCATACTTTAGACTGAAATTAAAGGCATACCTTATTTTGCGTAAGTTGATTTACATATAAAACTAGAACATCTATAATCGTACAAGTACATGGTTTTATGAAGGGAAGATTGGAAATGTCTAAAAAAGAGGAAAATGGCTTATTATTTATTTGGATTGTTTCTGCAGTAGCGACATTAGGTTCATTATACTTTTCCGAAATTCGTCACTATGAGCCTTGTAAATTATGTTGGATTCAACGTATTTTTATGTACCCAATTGTCATTATGACAACTGTAGCATTTATTCAAAAAAATGCTCGCATCGCTGTCACAACGGCCGTTTTTTCTGTCATCGGAGGCTGTATTTCACTATACCATTACGGCATTCAAAAGCTTAGCTTTTTAGCTGATAATGCTCCTTCCTGTGGCGCGGTTTCTTGTACAGGACAATATATTAACTGGTTAGGATTTATTACTATTCCGTTTCTAGCATTAACTGCATTTATTTTAATCGCAGGGGCAAGCTTTTATATAATAAAGGCTGCTAAAGCTGCAAAATAATCGAAAGACCGTGTTCTACCATTGGAATACGGTCTTTTCATCGGAGGATACAATCTATGTTTCTTTATGAAATGAATGAAGATAACTTAACTATTGAAGAGCTATTGCGTAATCAGTGGAGGCTTGGGAAAAAGCTAGTCCATGAATTACGTATGGCTAAAGCAATCACATTAACAAATGATGAGCTTATTCAATGGAATACACCTTTACAGACAGGTACGATAATCAAAATTACGTTTCCTATTCCAACATCTAGCTACAAACCAACACCTGTTTGTGCTATTGACGTTGTCTATGAAGATGACCATTGTTTAATCGTATCGAAGCCAAAAGGTATGGCAACACACCCTAATGATGAACGTGATACGCATACTTGTATGAACCATGTTATGGCACACATAAAAGAACATGGTGGCATTTATGCAGAGCATGTCCATCGTCTCGATAAAGGAACACAAGGGTTACTGCTTGTAGCAAAGCATCCTTTAGCAAAATCTATTTTTGATCGGATGATTGAGGAAAAATCTATTATTCGTACGTATGCTGCAGAAGTCCAAGGAAATTTAAGGTCTTCCACTGGAACTATTTCTGAGCCAATTGGCAAAGACCGACATCATGCTACAAGACGTGTTGTGTCCAAAACTGGTCAGCATGCTGTAACTCACTATGAAGTTGTGGCTCGCTACAAAAATTCCTGTGTTGTCCATCTGATTCTTGAAACTGGACGTACACATCAAATACGTGTTCATTTAGCCTATATCGGCCATCCGATTATCGGCGATACAATGTACGGCGCACGAGAAACGGCAAGCGGTGACTATGAGCTCCATGCCATTCAATTAGAATTTGAACATCCATTTTTAAATCAACGAATTATCGTTAAGGACGAGCAATAATCAAAAAAATCCCGCTTCTCTCCTCTGAGAGCGGGATTTTTACTTATTAGAAATCAAATTTAAAATGATCAGGATCTTGCCCAAATCGCTGATTACGATTTAATGTTGCCATCTTCTCCATTTGTTCCTGTGTTAATGCAAAGTCAAAAATCTCTGCATTTTCCTCAATTCGGCTCGGAGTCACTGATTTAGGTATAACAAGTGTATCATTTTGTAAATGCCAACGTAGCACTACCTGAGCAGGCGTTTTACCGATTTCTTTCCCTATTTCAACAATGGTAGAATCAGTAAGTACGCCTCCACGACCTAGCGGTGACCAAGCAGTAACCGCAATTTGGTGTTCACTGCAAAATGCACTTAATGCTTGTTGCTGTAAATAAGGATGTACCTCCACCTGATTAACCATCGGAGCGGTATTTGCCTTAGCCAATATTTTCTCTAAATGGTGCTCATGATGATTTGATACACCCGTTGCACGAATTAGTTTTTCGTCATATAGGCGTTCAATCGCGCGATATGTTTCTTCAAATGTTTCTGGGACAGCCCAATGTGTTAAATATAAATCTAAGTAATCCATATTTAATTTCTTGAGTGAAACCTCAAAAGCACGTAATGTTGCGTCATATCCTTGGTCATTATTCCATACTTTAGTCGTCACAAAAATATCTTCACGTCGAATACCTGAATGACGAATGGCTTCTCCTACTTCTACTTCATTACCATACAATGATGCTGTATCAATCGCTCGATAACCAAATTTTAATGCTTTGTCGATGGCCTGTAATGTCTCTTCACGTTCTGTCATTTTATAAACACCTAAGCCGAAGCGAGGCATTTCTACACCATTAGATAATGTTTTTGTTGATTGTAAATGCAAGAACTACAACCCCTTTCTTTTCCTAGTACCATTATACAAAATATTGGATTTAAGAAAAATAAAGAAGGTTTCATAACACTACTCTTTCTTTAATTCAACATCTTCCAATTGTATAGGATCAGCAATACGCTCATCCTCTGCCAACTCCAGACCGTCTCGTAAATGCTCCATCTGCTTTCCTAAATCTTTTAATTCCTTCATATCTCTTGCCATCGTACCATTTTCAATGTTTGGTACCTTTTTTTCCATAATGATCACCTCATTTATAGTTTTCCCTATATCGATATGTTTGAACCATTTCTGACATATTTTATTCAGCTATGTCGTTTCATTTTTATAATAGATAGGCTATACTAAAAAGAGATGTCTTTATAAACATGAGGAGGGTACTTCCATGAAATTATTATTAATTCTTGGTGTAACAATTGCTTTCTTATCTGCTATTTTCACTGCTGGTTACGAAGGCGACTACAAAGCTGATAAATAAAACCTCAAGAAAATCACTAAGCATAGAAAAATGCTTAGTGATTTTCTTTTTTTATGGAACAATATAATTACTTGACTTTCCTTTATTTTTAAAATAAACTAACTTACATAAAGTAACTAGATAAAAAAAGATAACTAACCGGAGGTATCCACATGCATTTTCATGAAAAACCGAATACTTATGTCACAAATGTTGAATTAAAAGTAAGTGATCTACAACGCTCTTTAACATATTATCAAGATGTCATTGGCTTCAAAGTTTTACACCAAGAATCACATAAAGCTACGTTAACAGCAGATGGACGTACAGCTTTATTGACAATTGTTCAACCTGAAACAGTAGAAGAAAAGCAACGTATGACTACTGGCCTTTATCACTTTGCTCTACTATTACCAACCCGTCGTGATTTAGCAAATATTATTACTCATTTTCATGAAAAAGGCGTATATCTTGGAGCTTCCGACCACGCTGTGAGTGAAGCACTTTATTTAAATGATCCTGACCATAATGGCATTGAGGTTTATGTGGATCGACCTGAAAGTGAATGGACATGGTATGTCGATCAAGTGCATATGGTAACGGAGCCATTAAATATTCAATCAATCTTAGAAGAGGGCAATGGAAACTGGAGTGGTCTTCCAGAAGGAACAGTAATGGGACATATTCATTTATCTGTCTCCAACTTAGCAGAGACTGAGCAATTTTATACAAAGGGCTTAGGTTACGATATTGTCTCACGCTATGGCACACAAGCATTATTTATTTCTACAGGTCGATATCACCATCATATCGGTTTAAATACTTGGCATTCTGAAAATGCTCCAAAGCTTGGCGAAAATCAAGTGGGCCTAAAGACATTCTCGCTACGTTTAGACAATGAAGAACAAGCATCTTCTATGAAAGCAAACTTACGTGCAATGGGTGCACCTGTCATAGATATTGACGGTGGGTTCCAAACTGAAGACCCTTCAGGGAATGTTGTATTATTGAAATTTTAATCATATGTAAAAAGCAATTCTCACATATAAGTTGCCTATTCATGGGCAGCCCTATATAGAGAATTGCTTTTTTAATGTAATCCTGGATATCCTTGTTGACGTAATGCCTCATAAATTACAATAGCAGCCGTATTAGATAAATTAAGAGAACGGACATGCTCACTTTGCGGAATACGTAAACACATATCTCGACGTTCATAAGCAAAGTCCTTTGGCAAACCTGTTGTTTCTTTTCCGAACATAAAGTAAATATCTCGGTTTTGATCACTAAAATCATGTGTCGTAAATGGCTCTTCACTATATGTTTCGATTAAATATACATCTCCATTTTTAGAGTATTCTATAAAATCATCAAGTGAGTCATGATAGACCACATTAACACTATGCCAATAATCTAAGCCCGCACGTTTAAGCATTTTATCATCCGTCGAAAAGCCAAGTGGACGAATTAAATGTAATGATGTATGAGTGCCTGCACAGGTGCGAGCAATGTTCCCTGTATTGGCTGGTATTTCTGGTTGATACAAAACGATATGCAATGGCATAACGGTACACTTCCTTATTAAGAATTTCTTTAAATCGGTTTAAGAGGACTGCGAAACTCATTTAGAGGGCAACTCTCACTTTTGGAGCGGTTTTGCCTGCATAGGAGCGACTTCCCCTTTGCTTTGAGCGGGGGCTCGGCTCTTTTGGAGCGACTTCTCTCACTCTTTGAGCGGTTCCAGCCTTTTTTGGAGCGACTTCACTCACTTTCGGAGCGGTTACCACCTTTTTTGGAGCGACTTCACTCACTTTTGGAGCGGTTGCCATCTCTTTTCGAGCGACTTCACC
>NZ_DAMDAY010000040.1:8911-11918 GCF_032093475.1 Lysinibacillus sp.
CGAGCGACTTCACTCACTTTTGGAGCGGTTGCCATCTCTTTTCGAGCGACTTCACCCACATTTGGAGCGGTTACCATCTCTTTTCGAGCGACTTCACTCACTTTTGGAGCGGTTGCCATCTCTTTTCGAGCGACTTCACTCACTTTTGGAGCGGTTGCCGCCTCTTTTCGAGCGACTTCACTCACTTTCGGAGCGGTTGCCATCTCTTTTCGAGCGACTTCACTCACACTTGGAGCGGTTATCACTGCATTTGGAACCGCCACACCCACCTGGAGCGGTTGCTACTCCTCTAAAGTGACCCCCTCTTTAATTTAGTAGAGAAAATCGACCTCATTACTGAAAAAACTGCAATCCTTTGTTAATTTCAGCAAGCACATTTTCGTCCTGCTCTATAAGATCCGCTTCTTCTAAGGCGACTTTGGCCTGTTCTCCACCTATCTTTCCTAAAGCCCATGCTGCGGTGCCCCGGATGACTGGACGATCATCGTTTTTTAGTAGGCCGATTAAATCCGGTATGGCGGCTTCTTCTTTAAAATGAGCAAGTGCCAAAATGGCATTGCGTTGAATGGGCTTTTTGCCCCGCCAGGAACCTGATACGTGGCCAAACTTTGTCTTAAACTCTCGATTTGAAATGGTTAAGAGCGGTGTCAGTAGTGGCTTAGCAAGTTCTGGATCTGGTTTGAATTCTTCATGTATCCAATTGATTTTCCCTTTATTTTTTGGGCAAACTGTTTGGCATGTATCACAGCCATATAAACGATTACCGATATGACTACGAAACTCATCTGGCAATGTTCCCTTTGTCTGGGTTAGAAAGGCGATGCAGCGCTGGGCATTTAATTGTCCTCCTTCGATTAATGCGCCCGTTGGACATACATCCAAGCACAAACGGCAATCTCCACATTCATCCTCCATTGGCTTATCAGGTGCAAACGGAATGTTTGTGATGAGCTCACCCAAATATACATAAGAGCCAAACTCTGGCGTTATAATCGAGCAGTTTTTACCGCTCCAGCCAATGCCTGCACGTTCTGCTACTGCACGATCTACAAGAGCACCCGTATCAACCATTGATTCAATACGTACACCCTCCACACGTTCCTCAAGCCAATTAGATAATAGCTTTAAACGTTCACGTAATGCTGTATGATAATCGACACCCCATGAAGCACGGCAGAAAATTCCTCGCCTTGCCCCTCTTTTACCAGTAGGTGCATTTTCCATACGTGATGGATAGGCAACTGCTATTGCGACAATGCTCTCTGCTTCATTCAATAATTGAAGGGGTTCGGTACGTTTTTCAATATCACTTTCTTCAAAGCCAGACTGATAGCCTAGCTCCTGCTGACGACGCAGTCTGTTTTTAAGTTCTGTAAAGGGAGCTGCTGTGGTAAAACCTATTTTATCAACGCCAATGGACATGGCATATGCCACAAAGTCACGTTGTAGGTCATCTAAGTTCATTTTATTTCCAACTCCTTACATGGTACAATAGTAGAAATAGATAAAGTAGGTGAAGTTCTTTGGAAATTTCCATTAACCAATCTCTATTAGCACAACATCCCGAGCTAAAAATCGGCATTATTCATTATACCAAAATTGTCGTTGCAGAATCCCCTCAAATGATTAAAGGTAGAATGCAATTGTATCAGGAAAACCTTTATTTAGAATTGCAGGATCATCCTGTTACTCAGCTAGAGGGTATTGCTGAATGGCGAAAGCTATGGAAAAAACTCGGTGCTGATCCAAACCGTTATCGTCACTCAGCAGAAAGCTTAATGCGCCGAATTTGTAAACAAAATTATTTAACACCTCTTCATTCAGGTGTTGATTTGAATAATTTTTTCTCTCTCCAATACGAAATGCCAATTGGTCTATATGATGTCTCGAAAATCAAAGAGTTTGTAGAAATTACTTTAGGTCATGAAGAAGTTGGCTACGAAGGTTTAAATGGTCGTTTTAATACATTAAAAAATATTCTCTACAGTCGTGATGAGGTAGGTGCATTTGGTTCACCTTTCGTAGATTCTACACGTACAGCTGTTACAGAAGAAACAACTGAGGCGTTACAGCTATTTTATCTTCGACCATCCTTAACAAATGAAGCTGCAAACGACCTTCTTATGTCAGCAGGAAAAATGTTTAATCAAATTCATGGCGGTGACTATCAAATCGCTCTCTTGTCTAACGATGCACCATCTACAACACTATAAAAAGGACGTGTTTTCGTGATTAACCTTGCAGAAGCTGTTAAATTAAAAAGTATATTAGGAAAGAAAACTCAAGAACTTGTGAGTGAATTACATCGCAGTGCTTTTGTAACAGTAGAAAAAGGACAAGCTCCTAAAACAAGTTATCGTGCGATGCCGCTAATTGAAGCTGAATTAGCACAGGTTCGTTTAGATGCACGCACATTAGATCGTTTAGTATATGAAGCGAATATCCAAAACTCAGTAGATTTTAAAGGGCAAAAACTAGCTCTGGTGGAAGCCATTGAACTAGCAACACAGCTCCGTGCCGAGGCTGAACTTTGTAAAGAATTCAGCATGCGTGAAAAAGAAAGTGTCCGATTTGGCTATGGTGAAAATGCGTTGTTATACGAAATCGCCATGTATGAACCCGACGACTATCGAGAACGTGCGATTAAACTTGAAAAAGATGCACATAAATTATCCAATCTTATTAATTCGAAAAATTATAGTATACAAATTAATTTTGATGACTCTCGTTATTTCTAGACTCGGGGCGGTGAGACTCCAAACACTTTTTGATAAGAACGTTGATATATCAGTAACTATAAGGCTTTTTCAAGGGTATTCCAAAGTAAGTGAATGCCATTTTGAATGCCATTTATCAAAAATAGCGTTGTTGGGGGCAAGTTTAATTAGGATTGGGGTTAACTCCCCAGTCCTTTTTATTTTATCTTCCACACTCTTTTACATCGGTCGAAAATTGGCATATCTTTTTCAATCCTGAAATTTCGTTAATGAAACTCACTAACCATTTT
>NZ_DAMDAY010000040.1:11928-30634 GCF_032093475.1 Lysinibacillus sp.
TCGGACAGTGAAATAGGACAGTTCATTTTTGAGTCATGAGATTTTCACAAATTTGTGAGTATCTAAATCACTGTCGAATTTTAGACCATAGTAACTCGCGGCTCAAAATTCAGCCACCAATTACTTCTGCTCAATTTTGAGCAGTCATCCATAAATTTGTGGACTCGTCAAAATTTACGATTCCTCATTTGTTGAGGACGTCCACCTGTACTTTCAGATATAAATGTCGTAAAGCTGATTTATTAGGACCATCAATTTTTGGTTTGACCATCCACAATTTGATAAAGGTTGCTCATTTTGAACAGGCCCTTATAGGTCTGCTGGTTTTTCAGCTCACCTTTCTAATTCATATTTAGCGAATCGTCAAATAGACGACTTGCGCCTCTTCGAAAATTTTGGGATTTGTGTGCAATACGGAAATTGCGTATGGTTGAAGCGAAAGTTCAATTTGTCCTTTTGTAAATTTAAATAGGACTGCACAATTTTGTGCAATCCCCATTTATGTGTTAAAATATTAATTAGTTTGTATTTCTTGAGTCGATGTTAGCGCATCGGCTTTTTTATTTTCTTCTTCTTTTTCCACAACTTTTTTTACAGTAGTAGCAATATACGTTAATACTTCCTCAAAGCTCTCTGGCTCTCTACCAACTTCATTGATGAATGTTTTTATATTCCCCTCCATTGCAAAGGCATTCCAACCTTCCATACTATTTTTAACCAGTTTATTAGTTTCCTTACCTGACTGTTCAGATTCGCTTTTTAATACGATTTTATTTAATTCATCAGCATGAATATTTAGAGTTTTAATCTCTTCTGACATCTCTTTAAACAACGGATTAAAGCCCATATCAATTAAACGTACTGTATCTTGTATTTCATCAATTGCAAGATAAGCCATCCCTCGATCTTTATTCCAACCATTATGAACGATCTCATCAATTCTATCCATCAATCTTGCAATTGCCCCTTGTAAAACCTCTAATTGTGTCATCTGTGCTGATAAACTATAAATCTTATTGCTATAATCTATCACTACTTTTTCTAATGTAAGTTGTGTTTGCTGTTGCATATTTATCAATTCCCTTCTGCGGTTTTTATTTTTTTGCTACTGCATTTAAAAGTATTTGTTTATTGTGGTCTGACATGGTACACCACTCCTTTGCTGTAACTCTCATTTCCTCACCCCTTTCTAAATGTCGGCTATTTCTAGTCCATTCACCGACTAACCATTGATGGTCATAAAATAGATTCGTACTAACTTCTTTGTACTTTTTACTAACTTCATTGTACATAGTAGTTAATAATTAGTCAATAGTAATTATGAAAAAATACCAACTTCATTGTATAATTAGTTCAGGAGGGATTGTTTTGATAAAAATTACTTTGGATAGAATTATGTTTGAGAAAAAAATTAAAGTACCCCAATTAGTGGAGAAAAGTGGATTAAACAAAAATACTTTGTATGCTTTACAAAAGAATGAGGTAACTCGAATTGATTTAAATACTTTAGATGCATTATGTATAGCTCTGGATTGTGATATCACCGATTTACTTGAATACTCACCAAATAAAAAAGAGGACGCCCAATAATTCGGGTGTCCTTTAGTCATGTCACTCGATATTCATTAGCCATTCTTCAATAGTAGCTCTATGAAACAAAATACGGCCACGCACTTTTTTATGAGGGATTTCATTTCGACGAACCATAGTATAAATCGTTGTGTTGCTTATTTGTAATTCTTCAGCCAATTCATCTACAGACATTGTCATTTTTTTATCAGGATCCACAATAATATTTTTCGCTGCTTGTAATGGATTTACTAATTCTATTTCTAAATCGTCTGGTATCTCTACTAATAACTCTAATTTTAAATATTGTTTCATGGGCACGCTCCAATTGTTTTCTATTATCATTGCCATTTTATGAGCAGAATAAAAAGAAAAACACTCTCGACTGATCTTGCAGTTGAAAGTGTTTTTTATCAGTATAGATATTTTGCTTAACAAGCGTAATTTATTTCTTAATTACGATATAAGAATTTCTTCAATATCATGTGCATCATTTTCGATAGTTCTGCAAAGTTCAATTACTTTCGATTCTTCATCCAAATCCAATTTTACGATTCTTTCTTTATCCATCTTTGTTAAGTATGCCAAAACTTCATTAAATTCTCTATGATCCAATATCTCTGAAGACTTAAATAATAAATGCATTCTTGCATCATCTTCTATATTTTCAAACATTAATTTCATTTTAGCAAACCACTCTGTGTTTTTACTTGGACCAGAGAATTGTGGAACGGCTTGGAGATAATTCCACACACCGTTTTTATAACCAAAATCCACATTAATTTTTAATAGATCCCCTAAGTCTTTTATGGGTGAAATAGGAAAATCATACATTACCTTTGTTCCAAGTAAATCATGCTCTTCAAAGACCTCTCTCACATACTTCTTAACACTTACATGTTTATCATTAACTTGTAGATATTTACTACCGATATATGTTTCGAAAACTTTATTAAACAATTTTTCATAATCTGCAGTTAGAGAAAAGCTTGGTCTAGTTAGTGTTAATTTTTGATTTTTGTAATACTCGTACAGTTTTTCGAGAAAATCTTCAGCAACAGGAGAGCCAACACCTATTTCCCCGACATTTCCCAAAAGGTCATGTATACTTTCTTTCAAATAATACTCAAGTTTATCCTTATATGATTTGTATAACGCAACATCTCTATTGGAGTTAGCTATAGCTTTTATCTTTGGAGAATTTTCGTCAAGTATAAGATACTTCGTTTCAATAGTCTGGTTAAACGAATGCATAACCACTCCAACATTCACTATCTCGCCAGCTAAATCATCCGCACAATAACGAACTATACTATACCAACATTCTTTTCTTTCCTCCATTGCAACTCACCTCCTAGATAATTAGAAAAAGCATTTCTTTCAGCCATTCGTTGTATAATAAATCTAACAAGATTTTTTTGATTTAAAATAAATTGTTTATGGAACGCTATTTGTTGACTTTTTTGCCCTTTTACAAACCACTCGTCTGGTATTTCTTTAAACCATTCATCCAGAAGAGACTCTGATATATCTTCGATTAAGTTTACTACATTTTTAAAGCTGTGTTCCACTACATTTGTTAAATCAATTTTATCTTCCAAAGAATTAAAAACAGGCCCAAGTCCATCTAACAACCCTTGATTCACATTATTTCCAAAAGCGATATTTATATACCCATCAATATACTGATATGTATTTTCTACGCTCCTCATGACATTTACCTTTTCTATTCCCCATTTTGGACCAAAAAAAGCATGTCCGTGGTCTATTGCATATATTCTTCTTGAACTAGAATGGTTAGAAACGAGAAGGTTACCTGTATTTCCGTATCTGTCAAAATTAGCAATAAGTAAATCAAATGCAAGTATCTTGGAAATGTCATCAACATTTGTTATATTGGAAAAAAAGGTATTCCATGATCTTGTAATATAAGGCTTTTTCATTTGTATCATTTCCCTATAATTTTCAACCATATTATTTTCTGTATCTTTTAATTCCATACTTGCAAATAAATTACCTTCATAAAACCGATGTACAAAAGTCAATGCAGGATCTTTTTCGATTAACTTCCCACTAAGATACGCTATTGCCACTTCTGGAATTGGTACACCCAAGTAACATGCAATTTGATAAGCTAGTAATTCATTTAAAAACATACAATCATAAGTTACCATTTTGTTGTCTTCAAAAACCTTTTGAGTCTTTAGAACGTATCTATTAAAATCGTCTCCTAGAATTAAAGAAGGTCGACTTATTCCTTCGCCTAACGGATTTAATACCGCATTAACATTTATTCTATTAATCAACAATCTCCCTCCCCATTTCATATAATTGCTTTCTTTATTATAAATTACCAATGATTCGATTACAATTATTACAAATTCATACAACCTTGTCACTACTTCAGCTATACTACTTCTTGATAAAAAAGCCACACCTTGTTAGATGTGACTTCATTTTCATTATTATTTACAAACGACTAAAACCTCTACATTACAAGAATCACAAATGTATTTAGGTACGTCTTCATTGTATAATCTATTGACAACTAAATAACCTGCTGGCGTATTTCTGTCGTAGTTGTCATACAATTTATCCCACTCTTTTTGATATACAAGCTTACCTCCACACTTACACACTGTAGTGTTATCATCATTGTAATTAATAGTAATAGTATTACGAGACATAATCAACACCTCCCATCTACCTATATCATAGGATAAATGGAACGTATTGTCATTATAAGAAATTTGATGCATAATAAATAATCACAATAGAGAAATAGGAGTGAGATTATGAAATTTTTCCGTAACAAATTCGTAGCATCAATTATTGCACTAATTATAGGAATCACGTTTTTATATGCTGCTGCCTATATTGGTGATACGTTGTTCTCATAAAAAGAGACTACCAATTTAGTAGTCTCAAATAGTTTAATTTATTTATTGATTTTGCAATTCTGTCCTACCTTCAAAATGCATAACTTCTCCATTAACTAAGGCTAATACATGGTAACAATAAGTGTTTGAAACATCATCTGGATAATCCTTCATTAGCTCATACTGCAAGTGCATTGAGTAATTAATAAGATCCTCTATTAATGTAGAAATATCGTTTTTATTTCTAATCGCTCTATTAACGTCTCCTAATCGTTCATATGCCTTTGAAACATCCTTCGGAGCAATTAAACTACCCGCTATACCGAATGAAGGTACCACGGACATATTCACCCCATCATCCACATTATAAGTAATGCTATACATACTCCCTAACTCAATATCAAATCCAATAATTTGAACAGTGAAGAATATGTCTTTGTGTATTTTAAATACTGTAGCAAATTCATCAGGAACTGTATGAGCTAATCTATTTAGATGCATACAAATTTCAGTTACTTTGTTAGAATTTAAACCTTTCAATTCCTCGATTACATATTCGTAAATGGCATTTAAACCACCGCCTGCAGCAATAAAGTTATCAGATATACGATGAATTTTAGTTTCCATATCAGGTAGTTTAATAGTCTTTCCAAATAGCTTAAAAACCTGTTTGGTATCACCACTAATTAAACAAACTGATTGGCCATCTCCAAAAGTAGAAATGAGTGTCATACTTTCCCTCCAATTGGTTCGAATTTTATTTTAGGTAAATTAGGATTCGGAATAAATTGCTTTGCTGCTTGTACAACTTTTTTAGCTTTAAATTGGATAAACACCTTAGCTGGTGAATTGATACCAAGCATTTTTTTAGCTTTATTTACTACGCCATCCACTACACCAGTAATAGCTTCGATTGCATTTTTAGTCATGTCTGATATACCTTTTATAAGACCATTAATGATGTCCTTACCAATTGAAATAAATTGGCCTGGTAATGCTTTTACTTTTTCAACCATGCCGTCTCTTACTTCCGTTATTTTATTAACAACATTCTTCTTCATTGTAGAGATTGTATTAACGAAATTAGTGGCCAAATTCTTCACAAAATTGATAACAGATGTAACCATATTTGAAATAGTACTACTTGCATTTGTTCCTAAATTTTTAAAGAAATTAAGCACTGATTTAGAAAAGCTAGATACTGTGGAAGACACCTTTGAGCCCATTGAGGTAAAGAACTTAGCTATGTCATCCCACATGCCTTTTAATAAGCTAACGCCTGTTTTAGCAAGGTTAGTGACAATCGTTTTGATTCCTCCAAAGAATGATAGTGTCATCCAACCAACAACAAGATCAATGGCCCCTTTAAATATTTGTTTAACGCCTTCCCACATCTTACTGAAGTCGCCTGTAAATAATCCACTGAATACTTTAATGGCACCCATGATCACATTTAAAGCACCGTCTATGACTTGCTTAATGGCATTCCACACAGTTTCAATAACAAACTTAACAGCTGGCATTACAAACTCAATAACAGCTTTAATACCATTAAATACGTTCTCTACAGCTTGTAATATTTGAGTGCCGTTTTGGTCCCAAAATTGTTTTATCTGTGCTATTTTTTCACCAATAAAGGAAGCAACGGACTCAAAGACTGTGACGGCTATATCCTTTATAGCTTGAAAAACAGTATTAACATTTTCTCTAAATGTTTCTGAGCTTTGATAAGCAGCCACTAAAGCAATGCCTATCCCAGCAATGGCGGCGACAACCAAACCTATTGGCGATACGATTGCTCCTACTGCAGCTGCTAATGCGGGCCATGCAGTTACGAGTCCACCAATTGCTGGCATTAATGCTGCGAATGCACCTACTAAAATACCTATCACAGTAACTATTGATGTGATTGCTGCAAATAAAGATGCATTGTTTGTCACCCATTCAGCCATTTTAGCGACTAAATCTGCTATAACTTTAAAAACAGGATCTAATGCTTTTTTAATACTCCCCATTGCTACTGCTATTTTTTTGGCAGGATCATCATCCATTTTTGCAATATCATCATTAAAAACCTTAACCATATCATCAACTGACACAACATGGTCACCCATATTTAGCAATGTATTAGTGATATTTTCTCCATTCTCTTCCCAGAGAGTACCAAAAAATTTCACCCCTAATTCATTTCGTTTTGTAGCATCTTCAACTTTCATCAATTCTTGAGCCATTGCTTCCATGGCTTTTTTGCCTTCTTCTCCACCGCCTGCTACTGCTTGCCCCCATGCTTTAACTTGTTTAGCATTCATTGAAGTGCCTTGAAGCATTTCAGCAGTAACTTTATCAACTTCTACACCAAATTCAGCCATAACGATTCGGCCTTCTTTTAAACCATCTAAAAGTATATCGATATTCCAAGTGCCAGTATCCACACCTGCTGCCATGATTCCTCGAACTTCTTCTGCACTATATCCAGCACGAATTAATTGGTTTCCGTATTCAGTAATGATATCTAACTGATCTGGTGGAAAACCTGCCTTTAATAATGAATTAGTTAATGCTAATGCTTCCTTATCACTTACACCTAGTATTTTAGATAATTCATTTGTTTCTTGAATTAATTCAGTCATATCTATATCACTGTAAGCCATAGCAACCATGCTAGCACCTTTGATAACAGCAGCATTAGTTTCATCAGAAGCATCCTTATTCAAAGCCCATTGCCTACGTACTGCTTCAAGTGCGGTTTCCTCATCACCAATTACTGCTACTGTTTCCATAACAGATTGACGTACTGCTTGACGACTTTCTTCTGGTACATCAAGGGTTATATCAATTTTAGTGTCTAAGTTTGATACATCCAAAGCTTGTTGTACAACGCCTGCTATACCTCCTCCAGCAGCTAGTCCAGCAACGACACCACTTAATTTGTTACCAAATCCGTTAACTTCGTCCCCTGCTTCATCAGCAGCTTCAGCTATTCTTGATAACTCTAAACTAACATTTGTTAATCCCCTAGAATCAACTTGACGCAGTGCATTACGCATTTGCTCGATATCTGCACTTGCCCCTAGGGTATGACGGCCCATAATTTGCAAGGCACGGTTTATTTGATCTGCTGAAGCTGTACCATTTCGAATTGCATTGGTTAGTCGATTACCAAGTGCATCAGAAAATTGGTTTACATCAGTACCTGTTGCTCTAAAAAAGGTACCCAATTCTTGTTGGCTTCTAGAAAGCCTTTCGTGGTCCATCTGAACTGTGCTAAGTTGATTACTATAATTTCTAAATTGAGCTTCAGTTAATGCTAGCTCTCTTTGGAATGCCCTATACTGCTCGGCTCCAATATCACCACGTTGAAACTGTGCATCTACTTGCGATTGAGCAGCTCGTAATGCAGTTAACTTTTCTTCAGTATTTTGTACTGTTTGTTGCAAGAGCTCCATCTTTTGGGCAACTAGTTGCGCGTTACCAGGATCCAATTTTAATAATCGTTCAACGTCTTTTAATTCGCTTTGTAAATTACCAGCTTGCTTATTAACATCTTTTAATGCTCCTTCTAAACCAGTTGTGTCACCATCGATGGAAATCGTAATCCCCTTAATACGATTATTCGCCATAGAAATCATCTCCTTTCAATTTTTCTTGTATTTCTAAAAAGATGCCTTTTACTGGTATAGTGGTACAACTATCAACCCAATCATTATATTTAGGTAGAGTAGGGTTAGCAGTTTTAGCAAAACTCCAAATTATTTGTGAAAGCTTTTCGTTATGAAATAAATCATTCTTGTAATCTGTTGAATAGATTCCGATATTAGTTATTAAATCCCCATGAAAGTTTTTTCTATAAATTCTTTTTGTCATTGGGCTAGCGCACATTGGAGTTTCTTTACCATCAATCTCTATTGTGAATCGCATTTTTCAACCTACTTTCTTTAAAAATAGCGCCAATCATTTGACTGACGCATAGTTACTTTTAAAATTCCAGCTATCGTAAATCAACAATATCCTCAAATCCAAATTCCTTTTCTTCTGGATACATTACAAAATCTTCAATAATTACTTCAAAGTCAATTTCGTACTTCAAACCAAATTCGTTACTTAAGTTTTTTGCAATATTACTTCGGATGTACTCTTTTTCAGATAGCGAAGAGTCACTATAAATCATTTCTGCTTTTCCATAAAAACGTGATTTTTGTAAATTTTCTTTTGTTAAATACTTCGTTATTGTAGAATCTGATTCACTTCGATTTAGCAGCCTACTAAAAAAAGTAGGCATCGCATCTTTTACTTCTATCTTAATAACCTTTGCAAATTTCAATTTTGCTTTTTGGCTTTTTGGAATAGTTCTGAAAGGATAAAATCCAATTGGTTCGTTCTTTTCTATCTTGTTAATTTCTTTATAATATTGCTCGATAAAATTCATATATTATTTCTCCTTTTTCACATCTTCAATAAATTTCTTAATAATTGATAGACGTTCAGTTGCAATTGATGATAAAATTCCTGAACTATCAAAACCGTACATCATTTCAATACGCATTGTTGGGGGAACTCGATAATAAATTCCTTCAACATATTTATTTAGACTACGAGCGAGATCTTTTCTTTTTTCTAATCGATAAATATTAGTAAGCAAAGGAACTAAAGACGTTTCCATCTCCCTAATTAAAGTATCAAGAATTTTGTAATACTCATTTAACTTGTTATCCAAAATGCCAACTTCAATTTCACAATTGCTTATAATTTTGCTTTTATGTTCAGTTGGAATTATAGACATTTGATTTTCATGTCTAATTTCAAATTCTAGAAGTTCTCGTTCCTTACTTAATTCTTGAAATTGTGCATAATCTTTTACTTCTGGTAATAACCTTTTTAAGATATTTAACTTATCTTGTGGACTTGCAGATCGTCTTAATTTTTCAACATGGTTATACGTCACATTAATGGCTTTTTCGGTTTCTTGTAAAAATTCACTTGAATCAACTAATTCTACTTTTTTCATTCATTTCTCACCTTTCGTTGTTTATACCCCTCCCCCCTCACGCGCGTAAAAAGGAAAGGAAAATTTGGACAGTACACCCCATCACCGTTGCCCGATTTTCAGGAAAAGTTGGACCCTGAAAGGCGGGGGGCTTATATCACTTTTTACATTTCAATCACCCCTTTCAATAAAATAAAAAGTCCACAACTAACACATTGCTGTGTAGTCATGGACTTCTAGAGTCTCTTAGGTTATTTAACTTTGTAATGATTAATTGCTTTACAGCTTGATCGTGTGCATTGTACTTCTAAGTCACATTGAGAAACACTTGCTTCATATTCTTTAGCAGCTTTAAGTAATAGCTTTCCACATTTTGTGCATCGTAGTTCTTTCATATTGTTTCCCCTTCCTATCTTCCTGTTTTTACTCTTTCTCTTTTAGATTCATTAGCAAATATTTTTCTTGCTTGCTCATGTGGGATTATTGTAGTACATCCACAATGAGTACAACATGTTTCATATTTAGGGTTTATGAACTCCCTTAGTTGTTCCAGGTATTCATTGAATTCTTCGGAATTAGCAAAAGGTTTTACAATTTGTTCTTCCTTAGGATTCTTCATATATTCGGTAAAAGAAGCATGTATTTTAGCTATATTACTGTAACTATGGCCTAACACTTGAGCCACTTCTTCCAATGAATAACCTTCAATGTATTTGTAATAAACCAATTTAGTGAAATCATGTTTACTATTTCTCATGTATGATTTCAATTCTTCTAGATCTTTCACTTGAAACGACTTCTCTTTTGCAGCAGTTTGTCTTCTCTCTAGACTACTTCCCTCGTCATGCTCGATACTTTCTAAACGTTCAATATAATCCATGATTTTATAAGCATCTTGTATCATTCTTAGATTGGTACCTGGATTATACAGTCCGAATGATCTTGTCATTCCCTTACCTCCCTTGTGTAAACAAACTACGCATCTTATTTTGACGTCTACTTCTTTTTGCCATATCAGGCCTCAACACAATTTGTTGAGCTGGCCCTCCGATAGTTTCACTAATTTGTTTTGTTTGTTCCTCTGATAATTGCTCATCACGCCAATAACGTTCATTAATTAATGTGAGATTTTTAATAACAGCATTCCTTAAACTCTCATAATCTACCTTTTGAGAATGCTCAAAATAACTTATAAACAGCTCTTTATCTTCCACACTTAATGATTCACATATCTCATTGAAACGCTTGTATTGAAGCCTAATGCGGTTTATTCGTTTCTTATATGCAGCCTTTTCATCGATAATCATTAAAGCAAGTGCATCTGTCCTACTAGAAAAAGGATCATCGTTATCATAAGAAGGTATGCCATAACTAAATTCGTACAGCTGGGCAAAGTGTGCTGCTTGTTTCTTCTCTAAATAGTTTGCTAGCTTGTTTGCATTGGCATCCATCCACAGTGAATACATGGACTTCCTAACTTTATGTTCTAGTTCGGAAATAAAAGTATCTGAATCACTTTCAATCGCATAAGGTGTGTCAGCTGTAATGAGGGCCAATTGTTCACCGAATGCTTCTGAAATTGTAGTTTGATTCATGCAGCACACCCTCCTTTCAACTAAACCCAGTAAATACGTTCAGCAGTTTTTTCAATCAACCATTTACGTTTCTTTAACACCTGACTCTTAGACATATACAAACGATCTGCAATGATTAACCAGTCTTCAGAAATACCACTTGGATTCCAGTAGCGCATATCAACAATAGTTTTTAAATCTTCGTCTAGTTCACTATAAAGTTGCTCAATTCCATTAATTATTGTTGTATGTCTGTCTATAAAAGCATTTTCAGCAGGATTTTCACCAGATTGCAAAACTTCATATTCACGATATTTCACGCGCTTTTTAATTTCTTCAATGTCTATCCAATAGTTTTCTATTACTTCTATTTCATACTTTTCTAATCTCATGAACTTGTACCTCCACATTTAGTTCAATGGAATGCCGTATTTTTTGGCCAATCGTAGGTTTTCTTTATTATTCCGATCAATCACCAGCTCATATGTTGTTGGTCTAGGTAAATTAATACAATGAGCAACGACGTTACCTTCTTCTGCAGCATGAATATGTTTATCTTTACAGATTACACACTTCTCGATTACTCCATATATTCCAGTTGGCTTTTGATAAGTTGTTTCTTTTAAAATTACGATATTTTTTTTCACCATTATGTTTGCTCCCTGATTATTTATTTGGACTTCCGCGAGTTATCCTCTTTTTATACTTCCTACTTTCTTAAGTTTCCTCCCTTATTTCCTACCGACAAAAACCTTATGTATCAAGGCTTCAAATGGCATGGTAGGAAAAGTAAGATAAGTAAGAAGAAAAATAGGTTATAAATAAAAGTTATCATTATATCGAAGCATAATAAGTTAAACGTTATTCTTATGCGATATATATAATTACTTCCTACTTTTCCTACCTTTCCTACCTATACAAACAATCTGTTGATATTACTAGGTTTGAGAAGGTAGGGAAGTTTTGAATATAATTAGATATCTACCTACCTTTTCCTACCTTTTTTAGTTAAGTGTGAATTTCCTCCGAAAAATCAAACCCTAATTCCTCTACAATTTTCTGCTGGATAGGTACACCACTGAAATTTCTACCTTTATGCTTGACTTGTTTATAATCAACTGTTTTTCCTTTGCTAATCTGGGGAACTGTTATTTCCCTACGCAACCATTCACTCCGAATCGTCTTTTCTTCTGATTTTAAAAACTCTTTTAAATATGCAGGCAACAAATGTAATGAATCGTTCTTATATATTGCTTTAATACCACTTCTAGGTTCGAAATAGTTATTAAAAATTGCGCCTCTATCAGAGTCTAAATCAGATAGTATTGCTTCTAAAAGTTGCATAGGTTTATCCACCGCTTTATTTTCAGCATTTAATTCATCAAACAAACGATAAAGCTCCAGTAAATCGATTTCTAAACCAAAAAACTCATTCAATAAGCGTCCTGTAAAAACTATTGCAGCGTAATATCTAGCTATTCTCCCTATAACTTCGTTACCCTGTGATTTCTTTTGAAATATTTCGTTATACTCTGCAAAGTTTGGAAGCAAGAAATTTTTCTTTTCTCTCCAATGATTCAAAAACTCTAACCCAATCGAACCATAATATTTATCTATCGCATTGTATAAATCAGTGAAAAACTGATAATTTTCTCCCTGAAATGGTAATCCTGTAATAGGTAAAATCCTTGCTGCCACACCACCAGCACGTTCAGCGTATGCATTAAGTGAGTCTTCGCCAGTAGATAAAAGTAGATTTCCCCATGTATATTCACGCTGGGAACCACTCACAGAACCACGCCCTCTGGATCTACCTCCTGAGAAGGCATAAACAAAACTTTGTAACTGTTTTTCATCTGCTTTTCTTGTATCGTCTAAAATAATTGGAAAGCTATTCAAAAACGCGGCTTTTCTCTCTGCTGCAACTTTTGTCAAAGACCACTCTGAAACTAAATGTTCTGACCCCCATACACTTGCGCAAGCCCTTAATACGGTTGTCTTCCCCTGAGAAGTTACCCCTGATAAATCAACAATGAATGGTTTCATTTTTAAATCTTGAAGTAAGACAGATGTGAATGATGCCAATATCATTAACAAGGCTTTAGGGTGCTTTTTAATAGGTTTAAATACGTTTTCTAGCCATTCTTCACTTGTTCCTGACGTTTGGAATGCATCAAGTATTTGTCTTTCACCAATATCAGGTGGTAGGATTTTTACGCCATCACCTTCTAACGGATGTACAAAAGTGTCTTTGATATGACCTAACCTTTCGACTAAATATTCATGGTCCAAATTATTTACCATGCATAATCTATCAAAATATGTGATAAGATTCTTTGCATTGTTATCAGTTACTGCTAGTGATTTATACGAAAGTTTTAGTAGTTCTTTTTTTATTGCAAGATCCCCAGCTGGTAAAACCTCTTTATAAACTTTGCCCTTATCTGACCAAGCTAGCTCATAATACAACTGTGGATGCTCCACATTCATAAATGAGCGTGTAATTATTGGTGTTTGACGGCATATTAATACTTCTTGCTCTTCAATTTCACCGTTACGATTTTTCTTTTCGACGATATTATACAAACAGCCATTTTTAGAAATATAACCTTTTGGAAATACAAACGAATTATTTTCATTAAGAATGGTTTGAAAGTTATCTTCTTTTGGCTCCGGATTAAATGTTTTTGTACAATCTGCTATCGCTTTTTGTAATGTCTCATCCCCATATGTAGAGGAATTCTGTTCCCTATCCCATTTGTCACGCATTAAAGATGAACGACGGAAAATACTATCCATCATTGCGTAATCACAATTCGTCCAGAAGGCTAAATCGTTTGTAAAAGCCATATCTGCTTCAGAGTGCGAATTGTAGAATTGCTCCCATCCACCATCCATAAAAACTTGAAAACGGCCCCCGACTTTACTTTTTAAAGCAATGTTTATAAGCTCGTCCTCGGTGAAACTCGTACCACAATTTATATTCATTTTATTTCGACTGTCTGTTACTTTCGGTTTATACAGATATTTATTGTGGAGATAATTAATCTTGTTAAACTCATCTTCCTCCACACGGGTGTATCTCCCGATTTGATTACCAGTCATACAAAAAAATCGACCACTATCGTACATTTCAATGTTTCCACGTCTACGAGCACCTTCTGGCAATTCTCCTTTTGCAATAATGTGGATACCATTACCACTAACAGAAACTTCACTATAACTGCACATCATATCGATGAATTCTGAAACAATGTTATTGTCATGATCGTCATTGTGAAATCTTTCAATATCTTCTTTCACACCATCAATATCAATTCCGAAATAAGGTGATTTGAAGAAAAAACCTAATCCATCTAAATTGAATTTTTCAATAGCCTCTATTGCTGTTTCGAAATCTGACCAAGTATTTTCATCGTTACTCTTTGCTGGTGAGCCATCATAAGCACTCACTGGAATTTTCGTAATTTTATTTTCACGTGGTTGCAGCTTAAAGCAACACCATTGCTTAAGTTCTTTTAATTCTTCAGGTATTTTTTCTTCAGTCATTATTATTTTTTCTTTTATTGCCACTTTCTCACCACCTTGTTGCTACGACATTGTTGTTTTCGCTAAATTTACACTTGCCCCCGCAGCGTATTTTTTAGAAACTATTTTTTTGTAAAAATAAATCAATCTGTTTTTTACTAACACGCTTTACTTTATCTATTTCAGCTACAGGCAATCCCATTGTTCTAAATTTTGAAAATGTGTTAAAACTAACTCCAATGTATTCACAAGCTTCTTGAATGGACATCCACTCTTTGGTTGCTAAACGAATATGAGTTTTTTCTACTGCTTTTTCTGTAGCAGATATAACTACTTTTTCTATTTGTTTCTCTAAGTTAGGAATAGGATCAAATTCAATTCGCATTCGATTTCACACTCCTTCTTTTAAAAGATTTATATACTCTAATTTCAAAAATTTCATCAATATTTACATCTAAGGCATCAGCAATTTTTCTAGCACTATTTGGTGAAGGAGAATGCTTTTCATTTAAAAAATTTGAGATTGTCGATGCATTTAGTCCAGAAGCCGAACTTAATGAACGTTGATTAAGTCCATTTTTAGCCATCGCTACTAATATCGCAGTTTTTTTTGGATAATATTTAATCAATTACAAGCCCTCCTTTTTTCAATTGATTTTCAATAACTAATTGAAATATAACCTAATATAAAAATAAATTCAATAGTTTTTCAATAACTATTCAATAGTTTTTTGTAAAACGTTTGGATTTTCATTGTATTTTCAATAAGAAAACAATAGAATAATGTTTAAAGGAGAGAGGATAATGAGTGAAAAAAACCCATTTGGTGAATTCTTAAAAAACTATAGAAGAGAAAGAAGCTTAAGCACTAATGACTTACATCGTATGACAGGGGTATCTCAACCATATCTATCCCAAATTGAAAATGGAAAAAAACCATCCATAAAAATAGTCGAAAAAATATCAGCGGGATTAGGATTGAATTATTATCAATTGATGAAAATAGCTGGATATATGAAAGAAGAAGATAGTGAAGAGTTAATACAACGTAGTAATGAAAGAAGACAGGTTTTAGAACAATTAACTCAAGAATTACCATCTCATCTCAAACATTTTGAAAACCTTACTAAAGAATTTAATAAACTAAAAAATGACCTATCTCTTTGCGACAATAAAAAAGAAGCAAGTGAGATTTTGAATAAACTGCAAAAGAATCTTGAAAATATGCAAGAAGCTGAAAAGATGTTTGAGTATAAAAAGATGCAATCAGAACAATTAAAAAGAGATATTGAATCTATCCATATGATGATTGAAAGCGCATTAGATTATGAAGAAGCAACTCAAATCCAAAATATGATTGAAGAATTTGCTGGTAAGGCTGAAAATGAAATTGAATTGGAGAATTTGTTTACAATTGCTCAAGAAATATATTTAGATGGTAGAAAACTAAGTAATCAAGAAAAGGAAAAAGCACTTCAAATTTTAAAACTAACATTTGATGTCCAAAAGAACCAAGATTAACAAAAGACTCTTATACCTTGCCCCCACAAGCGTCTAGGAGGAATATGAATGGCTACAATACAGAGTTACCAAAAGGATGGACAAAAGTATTATAAATTCCAACTTTATGTTGGCATTGATCCCTTAACTGGTAAATCAATCAAAACAACCAGAAGAGGATTTAAAACAAAAAAAGAAGCCCAACTTGCTATATCTCGATTACAGCTCGAAATAGAACAAGGGGCTTTCCGTAAACAAACATTAGATACTTATCAAGATGTGTATAACCTGTGGATTGATAAGTACAGGCTCACAGTGAAAGAAAGTACTTTTGTAAAAACCAAAGAGATATTCAAACTACACATTTTACCACTTTTTGGCGAATATAAGATCGATAAAATTAATGTCCAAGTATGTCAAAAACATGTTAATGAATGGTTCTCTACTTTAAAAAAATACCGTTCTATTAGGGCATACGCTTCAAAAGTGTTAGATCATGCTGTTACATTAGGAATTATAGCAAATAACGTTATGAAGAACGTTACAATGCCAGTAAATATTGACCCACCGCAAGAAGACGAACAGGAAAATTTCTATACCAAAGAGCAGCTTGTACAATTTTTAAAATATCTGAAACAAGAAGGTAACTTTAAACACTATGCTCTATTCAGATTATTAGCTTTCAGTGGTATGAGAAAAGGTGAAGCTCTTGCCCTAACCTGGAATGACATTAATTTTACGTCCAAAGAAATTAGAATTAATAAAACTCTATCAAGTGGTGAAAATAATAGACTTTTTGTTCAAACACCAAAAACAAAAAATTCTATCCGCACTCTAAAAATGGACAAAATTACATTGGACATCTTAGAAGAATGGAACAAGCTTCAAAAACAAGATTATCTAAAGTTAGGTATTAATACACTTAAACCTAATCAACTAGTTTTCAGTAATGAAGACAATAAATATTTGCAGCCGGCCATGACTAGAAAATGGATGATTCGTATTCAAGAAAAATATAGCCTTAAAAAAATTACTACACATGGTTTGCGGCACACTCATTGTAGTTTGTTATTTGAAGCTGGTGCAAGCCTTAAAGAAGTGCAAGAACGATTAGGCCACAGTGATATTCAAACTACTATGAACATCTACACACATGTCACTGAAAAGGCTAAAGATGAGGCTGCTCAAAAGTTTGCATCTTACATGAATTTTTAACTTCTCTTGAATGCCAAAATGAATGCCATTTGTTGAAAATGAATGCCATTGCATGAAATATGATTTTTAAAGAATGCTGATTAATCAAGGCTTTTCATATCACTTGAAACTGTATACAATAGATTTATGGGGTCGGTGAGACTCCAAACCGAGGTTGGATGTGCTGTTTTCAAATTAGCTTTTTCTGCTAACTTAGTTTAAACCAATTCCAAGTGACCTGTTACTGTATGACCGATGACTAATGACCAACCATAGGCAAAAGCCATACTCAAAACAACTTGATTCCGTTTGAAAACGCCATCCGAAGCTCTCCTACATTTATGTAAGGAGAGCTTTTTTATTCCTCACAAAATAGGCTTAGATTTTTAATGTCTAGTTTGCCCCATTCAAGGACAAAATGGAAGTATCTATAGGAAAGGGGTCATACTATGACAAAGCAAAATGATTCAACCCATGAGCAAGATACAACATTGACAAATCGACAGGGTCATCCGATTACAAACAACCAAAACCTAAGAACAATCGGTAATCGTGGTCCAGCAACTCTCGAAAATTATGATTTTCTAGAGAAACTGAGTCACTTTGACCGAGAAAGAGTTCCAGAGCGAGTTGTCCATGCTCGTGGTGCAGGGGCACATGGCTATTTTGAAACGTATGGTGTTGTTGGTGACGATCCGATTTCTAAATATACACGTGCCAAAGTCTTTCAGGAAAAAGGGAAGAAAACACCTGTCTTTGTACGTTTCTCAACCGTTATACATGGTGGACACTCCCCCGAAACATTACGTGACCCTCGAGGCTTTGCGGTTAAGTTTTATACAGAGGATGGAAACTGGGATTTGGTAGGCAATAATTTAAAGATTTTCTTCATTCGCGATGCCATTAAATTTCCAGACATGATTCATGCTTTTAAGCCTGATCCTATTACGAATATACAGAATGTTGAACGTTTCTTTGATTTTTGTGCGAGCTCGCCAGAAACATTCCATATGGTCACTTTTGTGTACTCCCCTTGGGGCATTCCAGCTAACTATCGGATGATGCAAGGCTCTGGCGTTAATACGTATAAGTGGGTTAATAATGAGGGGAAAGCAGTACTCGTTAAATACCATTGGGAACCGCTTCAAGGTATTAAAAATTTAACACAAAAGGAAGCAGAAGAAATTCAAAAGAAGAATTTCAATCATGCCACACAGGATTTGTATGACGCGATTGAACGTGGGGAATATCCTGAATGGGAGCTACATGTGCAAATTATGGAGGACGGCCCCCATCCTGAGCTTGATTTTGATCCATTGGATGATACAAAGCTTTGGCCAAACGATCAATTCCCATGGTATCCGGTCGGCAAAATGGTGTTAAATAAAAATCCTGAAGATTATTTTGCAGAGGTGGAACAAGCTACTTTCGGCACAGGGGTACTTGTCGATGGCTTAGATTTTTCGGATGATAAAATG
>NZ_DAMDAY010000041.1:0-30526 GCF_032093475.1 Lysinibacillus sp.
AGCGCCGATGGTAGTTGGGGGCTTCCCCCTGTGAGAGTAGGACGTCGCTAGGCAAGAAAGCAGTCAGCTGTGAGCTGGCTGTTTTTTTATTTAAAAAATTAAAGAATAATTACATTTGTAATTATTCTTTGATGTTATTGTTTATTTATAAAATAATGAGTTCCTTTGGAGAGTGGGTAAGTACTTCCACACCGTCTTTCTTAATGATAACGTCATCCTCGATACGTACGCCGCCTATATTTGGTATATAAATACCTGGTTCAACTGTTAATACCATATTCTCTTCTAGAAAATCTTCACAGACCGTAGACATAAATATATTTTCATGGATATCTAATCCTATACCATGTCCTGCACCATGTCCATAATTATGACCATAACCTTTTGCTGTAATATAGTCACGAGTATAGCTATCTGCCTCTCGTCCTGTAATACCTGCTCTCATTTTGGAAAGGGCATGTTGGAGAGAGTCATAAACGATTTGGTATACTTCCTTTAAGTGGTCTGATGGCTCCCCAATTGCAATCGTTCTAGTCATATCCGAACGATAGCCTTGAAAATAAGCGCCAAAATCCATTATCAGCATATCACCTTGCTCAACTACTTTAGAGGACGCTACACCATGCGGTAATGCTGAACGATAACCTGAAGCGATAATCATGTCAAAGGCTGCCCCAGTGGCACCATTTTTTCGCATATGAGATTCTAATGCATGGGCAATATCAAGTTCAGAAATGCCTGGTTCAATGATAGTTAAAATATATTTAAATGCCTCATCCGAAATCCATGCTGCTTTTTTTATTATTTCAATTTCTTCGGGTGTTTTAATCTTTCGTAAATCTTCTACAATAGTAGACAATGGCTTCAATGTGGCTGTCAATTTATTATTCATTAATTGATAACTATGATATGTAACATGATGTTGCTCAAAACCTGCTGTTTTAATTGAATCCTGTTCAAAAATTTCCTGAATGGTTTCATATAAACGGTTGCGATCAATTTCTAGAACCTCAAAAGCTTTACATTGATCCTTTGCCTGTTGTGTATAGCGGAAGTCTACTAATAAGAGAGCGCGAGTGTTTGTTACGATAACTGTTCCTGCACTGCCTGTAAACCCTGTTAAATAACGGCGATTCTGAGCGTTTGTAATAATAATTGCGTCCGTATCTTGTCCTTGTAAAGATTGTCGTAATTCGTTTAATTTTGACATATAATTTTCCCCCTTTACGTTAACTATACTGCAAATTTTGCATCATGTTTAGAGTCTACAAAAAATAGATACGTAGATAATTTTTGAATAAAAAATATGAAATTATTTGTTGCATATCTAATTTTTTTATGATATATTTATAAATGTCTTAAAGAGGTCCCGTGGTGTAGCGGTTAACATGCCTGCCTGTCACGCAGGAGATCGCCGGTTCGATCCCGGTCGGGACCGCCATTTATAATTAAATATATAGCCCTTATGATTGTTAAAGTCATAAGGGCTTTTTTGTGTTCAATCGGATATTCATTCAGTTATACACCTCCAAAGTGAACTTTTTCAAATATGCTGGAAGCGTCAATGTTAAACTTCATGAGGACCTAGTTCATAGCGTATCAACATTGGGGCTTAAAGCTTTATAGTCGGCGAAGGACTCATGACGAACCTACCGTTATTTTATAAAAAATAACATCTAACGTCCTAAATAGCTCATCAAATTCTCTTAGAAAGACGTCTAATCGCTGTAAAAGCTTTTTATAAGCGTAATAAATAAAACTTATTGCATATATTTAATATTATCTAAAGATAGTAAAAATTACCGATAAATGATGGCGTTTCTATAAGGTAAAATTAGATATGTTTCTAAAATAAAAATTAGGGGTAAACATTAGAAGTAATCGGATTGGCTACGGAGGTGTTAATATGAGCAAAGACTATTCTTTTAAACGTCTTTATTTACCTTTGCTTATTGGTTCCATGATATTGATGGTAGGCTGTGGAGATCCTATTATAGAGATAGAAGAATCAAATGCGTATCACTGGCAAAAAAATATGAATGAAGCAGAATTTGAGAAATTAAAAAATGATATGTCATATATTGAAGTAGTAGAAACAGTAGGCGGCGCAGGTAAAAAGCTCAAAAATAATGAATATCGGTGGAATGATGAAATCCTGATGACACAGGCTTATTTATTGAAATTTAAGAATGATAAACTAATTGATAAAGAGATTATTGCTGTTAAAGGCCATTCCAATAGATAGATAGTTGACACGTCTTCACAATAGAAGGCGTGTTTTTTTAATTCAATGGTTACCCTTCTTACAAGCACAATATCAAAGCCAAGACACATTGCTTCTTTAGTTAGAACCATTTCAGCAAGATATAATTCATATTGGATGCTTTGAACATTTCCGCTAGTTTAGGTAAACTAGAGGTAATGTAGTGATGAGAGGAAAAAGAGTATGTATGAAATAATCATGAATTCAGTTGATGATACAGAACGCTTTGCCGTGAAGCTAGCAAATTTACTAGAAGCGCAAGACACCATAACATTAGAGGGGGATCTAGGCGCTGGTAAGACAACATTTACAAAAGCTTTAGCGAAGGGACTTGGAGTCAAAAGAACAGTCAACAGCCCAACTTTTACGATTGTTAAGCAGTATGAGGGAAGGTTACCCTTTAATCATTTAGATGTCTATCGGTTAGCAGAAAGTGATGAGGATCTTGGTTGGGATGAATTGTTTTATGGAGATGCGGTATCAGTGATCGAATGGGCACATTTAATTGAACAAGATTTGCCACAGGATCGCTTGGCGATAGAGATTTACCGAATCGGAGAAAATGAACGACGCTTTGTATTATTACCTCGTGGGGAACGCTATGAGGCACTATGTGAGGAGCTAATGAAATGATTTGGTTAGGAATAGAAACAGCGAATACACCGCTTTCTGTTGCAGTTGTGAAGGATGGCAAAGTGGTGGCCGAAATGATACAAAATATAAAATTAACCCATTCAGCAGGTGCGATGCCAGCTATTGAGGAGATACTAGCTCGAGTAGGTATTAAACCAAACGAATTGGATGCAATTGCCGTATCTGAAGGGCCAGGTTCTTATACAGGTGTCCGTATAGGAGTGACGCTAGCCAAAACCCTTGCATGGACATTGCAGAAGCCTTTAGTGGGGATATCTAGTTTAAAGGCATTAGCTGCAAATGCCGCCTTATATAATGGGTTGGTTTGCCCAATTTTTGACGCAAGAAGAGGCAATGTCTATACGGCCGTTTATCAAGGCCAAGCATTAGAGGCTATTGTCGAGGATTATCATACACATATCACTGATTTATTAGAGCGTTTGAAGGCATTAGAGGCACCTATTTTGTTTGTGGGAACAGATGTAGATATTTTTTGGGACAATATTGTAGAAGTTCTTGGTGATACAGCAGTACGTGCACCATTTAGTCTTGACTTGCCACGAGCGGCGGAAGTAATTCGTGTTGCGACTAAAATGGAACTTCCAAGTGTTGAAGCTACCCATCACTTTGTCCCACAATATAAACGTATTGCGGAAGCAGAGGCAAATTGGCTGAAAGAACAGAAGGAGAAGGAACATGAGTAGTACTGTAACTTATCGTAAAATGGTCTCTGATGATGTACCTGCAGTCTATGAAATTGAAGTGGCTTCTTTTCCTGTGCCATGGACACTAGATTCATTTTACTATGAGGTACATGAAAATCAGTATGCACACTATGTATTAGCCATCGATGCAGATGACACTATTATTGGTTTTTGTGGCATGTGGATGGTTATAGATGCAGCCCAAATTACAAATGTAGCTGTTATAGAAGCAGCACGTGGCCGAGGGATAGGCGAGGGGCTAATGCGTGAGGCGATGCAAATAGCTCGTTTACACGGAATGGAAGTTATGACTTTAGAGGTACGTGTGACAAATAGCATTGCGCAAAACCTTTATCGCAAGCTACAGTTCCAAGATGGTGGCATACGTAAAGGCTATTATACTGATAACGGGGAGGATGCCCTTGTCATGTGGGTGAATTTATAATGAAAAATGGATTGATATTAGCAATAGAATCGAGCTGTGATGAAACAGCAGCAGCAATCATTCGAAATGGACATGAAATCGTATCGAATGTGGTTGCTTCTCAAATAGAAAGTCATAAGCGATTTGGTGGCGTTGTACCTGAAATTGCCTCACGTCATCATGTCGAACAAATTACAATGGTGATAGAAGAGGCATTAGCACAAGCTAAGTTAAAGCCAGAAGATTTAGATGCAGTTGCTGTTACAGAGGGTCCTGGTCTAGTAGGGGCCTTGTTGATTGGCATTAATGCGGCTAAGGCTTTTGCTTTTGCAAACAACTTGCCGATTGTTGGTGTACATCATATTGCGGGTCATATTTATGCAAATGCACTCGTTCAGCCAATGGAATTTCCCTTATTAGCACTTGTCGTATCAGGTGGTCATACAGAGCTTGTCTATATGAAGGAACATGGTTCTTTCGAGGTCATTGGTGAAACGCGAGATGATGCAGCTGGAGAAGCCTATGATAAAGTGGCACGTGTATTAAATTTACCTTACCCAGGTGGCCCACGTATTGATCAGCTTGCTCATGAGGGCGAAGAGGCTGTTCCATTTCCAAGGGTATGGCTAGAAGAGGATTCTTACGATTTTAGTTTTAGTGGCTTAAAATCAGCCGTCATTAATTATAAACATAATATGGATCAAAGAGGTGAAGACATTTCACCTGCAGCTGTTGCAAAAGGCTTCCAGGAAAGTGTTGTAGAAGTATTAACTGCTAAAACGTTGCGAGCTGCTCGACAATATCGAGTGAAACAGGTCATTGCAGCAGGCGGTGTAGCCGCGAATAAAGGCTTGCGTGCTTCATTAGAGGCTGTATTTTCAAAGGAAGGTATTCCGTTTTTTGTACCACCACTTAAATTGTGTACGGATAATGCGGCGATGATCGGTGCTGCAGCTATGCCAATGTTGGAAGCGGGCGTTAGAGGAAATTTAACGATGAATGGACGTCCAGGAATGGAGTTAAAATCCTGGGTGTAGAGATGAAAGAGGTATCTATTTTTTAGATATCTCTTTTTGATTGTCGAAAATATGTAGATAATATAAGAATGATGCTAAGAGAATATGTACTATTTAAGTTTAATTGACAAATTTTTCAGAAAATTATCCACAGGTAAAGTACTGAACTAAATAGCGAACACGCGTACTTATGCACAAAATGTTGATAACTTGTGCATAACTTGTGATTATTCAATATATAGTAGCTCTTTTTACGTGAATATATGTGGATAAAATAAATTTTGGTTGTGGACAATGTGGAAAACTCTGTTGATATGTTGGTATTACTAGATTTTTAGTGTGTATAAAACTGTGGGCATTTTTTGTCGAAAAATAGCACTTGACCAATATATATGAAAAATAAAGAGGAGTAAAGAAAAAAGCCATATGTGAAGGCATATGGCTTAAATCAAATTACATATTAATATTTTCTAATTCCTCATTCAACTCAAGCCATTCTAATTCCAATAGCTCATGCTGTTCTTTAGCAGTGGCTAATTCATTTTGTAGCTGTGAAATTTTTTCATGGTCAGTGAAAATAGCAGGGTTGCAAAGGGCTTCCTCTAGATTTTCAACAATAGCTGTTGTTTCTTGCATTTTACCTTCTAAATCTTCGATAGAACGTTTAATTTGACGTTCACGTTTTTTTGCTTCTTTATCAATTTTAGAGGTGGAAGTTTTATCAGGAAGGTCTTGCTGTACTTGTGGTTGAGAAGCTGCCTTCATTTGAGCTAGCTCCAATAGTTCCTGTTTTTTCTCCACATAATAATCATAGTCACCTAAATATTCAAATGACCCAGTTCCAGATAACTCAACAACTTTTGTCGCAATCCGATTAATGAAGTAGCGGTCATGTGAGACAAATAGAAGCGTGCCAGGATAATCGATTAACGCATTTTCCAGCACTTCTTTACTATCTAAGTCTAGGTGGTTTGTAGGCTCATCCAAGATTAAAAAATTTGCCTTTTGCAACATTAATTTAGCGAGAGCAAGTCGTGCTTTTTCTCCACCAGATAAAGAGGATACGACTTTGTCTACATCTTCTCCACTAAAAAGGAAACGCCCCAATACGGTGCGAACATCTTTTTCATTCATGAGCGGCCATTCATCCCATAGCTCTTTCAAGACACTTTTATTGCTTGAGAGCTTGGCTTGCTCTTGATCATAATAACCAATTTGTACATTTGTACCATAGCGAATATCGCCTGAAATAGGTGGTAAGTCTTTCACAATTGTTTTTAATAATGTCGATTTACCAACCCCGTTAGGACCTACAAGCGCTATCCGG
Source organism: Lysinibacillus sp. (assembly GCF_032093475.1). Classification (NCBI taxonomy): domain Bacteria; kingdom Bacillati; phylum Bacillota; class Bacilli; order Caryophanales; family Bacillaceae; genus Lysinibacillus; species Lysinibacillus sp. The sequence goes on from NZ_DAMDAY010000041.1 coordinate 6,368, forward strand.
TCTTCGCGAAAAGTTCGGAGGTTGATGCCATTAGAAATAGGAAGATTATAGCCGATTGTTAAATCATCAACTGATAAAACATCATTACCACTTTGTCTTTCAATAGTAAAACCGAAACTAGCAGATTTTTCATCACCGTCTGGTGAATCCATCCACTCAGTTCGTTCAAGCATTTTACGTCGACTCTGTGCCATTTTTGTTGTGGAGGCACGAGCAATATTCTTTTGAATAAAATCCTCTAGCTTGGCCTTTTCGTCTTGCTGACGTTCATAGAGCTTAACATCTCGTTCGTAGTTTTTAGCTTTTTCATCTAAATAAGCACTATAATTACCTGTGTATTTAGTGACACGATGGCGGGATACTTCATAGACAATAGAAACAACTTGGTCTAAGAAATAGCGGTCATGGGAAACAATTAAAATAGCGCCTTCATAGCTCTTTAAGTAGGATTCCAACCATGATAATGTTTCGATATCTAAATGGTTTGTAGGCTCATCGAGAATTAACAGATCAGGTTTACTAAGCAAGAGCTTAGCAAGTGCTAAACGTGTGCGCTGTCCGCCGGATAGTGAGCTAATTGGTTTATCATAGTCTTCTGGATAGAACTGCATTCCATGAAGTACTGAGCGAATGTCTGACTCATATTGATAACCACCAGCATCCTTAAAATTATGTTGTAATTGATCGTATTCAGACATAACTTTCGCATAGACAGTTGGATTTTCGTATACTGCAGGATCAGCCATTCGCTGTTCGAGCGAGCGTAGTGTTTGCTCTTGGGCTAAAAGTGATTCGAAAATTGTCATCATTTCATCCCAAATAGTTAGTGTAGAATTTAATCCAGCATGCTGCTCTAAATAACCAATCTGAATATCCTTTGGAATAATGATATCGCCTGAATCATAGGACATTTGACCAGCGATTATTTTTAATAATGTCGATTTACCTGCACCGTTTCGCCCTACTAAGGCAACGCGATCACGGTGTTGAACTTCTAATTTAACGCCACTTAAAATTTCATCTGCAAGAAAGGATTTTGTTAGTTGATTGACCTGTAAAACAATCATTCTTGACACCTCAATTCTACCTTAGTTTAATGGATGAACGATCTACGTGCAATGTCGGTGCTTTACTTATTCCTAGCAGTCATGTAAGATTGAAACGATTTCTTTTTAGTTAGCTGCGTAAAAGCGCCGTTAACTAAAGAGAAATACTAGAGGGTAAGCAAAAATTTAGTATATAGTTCAGGATGAATGTATTAAAATTATTAGTTATATAAAGTAAAATGGACTGAGGTACATTGTAAGGAGGAAAAAGTTTGAAACAAGAATTAAAAATTCCACAAGCCACTACAAAAAGACTTCCTCTGTACTATCGATTTATTCAAAACTTTGCACAAGAAGGTATGGAACGTATATCGTCAAAGGAACTGAGTGAAGCGATGAAAATAGATTCTGCAACCATTCGCCGTGATTTTTCTTACTTTGGTGCTCTAGGGAAGAAAGGCTATGGCTACGATGTGCAGCATCTATTACAATTTTTTAGCCAGACGCTTGATCAGCATGAAACAACAAAAGTAGCGTTAATTGGCGTGGGGAATTTGGGCAGTGCATTATTAAAATATAATTTTCAAAAAAACCATAATACCCATATTGTCGTAGCTTTTGATTCAAAAGCGCCTAAGGATGGCAAAATGATTAGCAATATTCCTGTTTTTCATCCAGATTTATTGGAGGAGAAATATGCGGAGTATGGCGCAGAGCTTGCCATTTTAACCGTTTCGCCACGCTCTGCACAAAAAATGGCAGATCGCTTAGCGGCAATGGATGCAAAGGGCATTTTGAACTTTACACCAGAGCGGTTAACAGTACCTGATAGAATGCAACTCTTAACTATTGATTTATCGGTAGAATTGCAAGCGCTTATTTATTTAATTCGTAATCAGGAAGAGTGAAAATTATACATATTTTTTAAGTGTAGTTCACCGTTTCTGTCAAATAGAAATTGTAAATAAAAGGCGGTAAAAACTGTGAGAGTGACGAAAAACTTTCACATATAATTAGTTAGCAAAATGGCGAATTATGCGTTAAAATGATGGATATAAAGAGGAGGTGGCTGTAATGGGTGGTATTGGTCCTATGAGCCTCATTATTATCGGAGTTGTCGCGTTACTAATTTTTGGTCCTAAAAAGTTACCAGAGCTTGGTAAGGCATTTGGTTCAACACTACGTGAATTCAAAAATGCTACTAAAGGTTTAGCAGACGAAGATGATGATGATAAGAAAAAGAAAGAACTAGATAAGTAAGTTAGGATGTTTGAGGAATGAATCCAAAAGATCTAACTGTTATTGAGCATATAGAAGAATTAAGAAAACGGCTGTTCATTGTTGCCGTTTTCTTTGTTCTAGCTATGGCTGGCGGTTTTTTCGTCGCAAAGCCGCTTGTAAAATACCTTCAAGCTACTGGAGCAAAATATAATATAGAGCTCCATGCATTTGACGTAGTAACACCGCTTGCAATTTATATCCAAATTGTATTTTTAATAGCATTTATTCTTTCATCGCCTGTGTTAATGTATCAATTATGGTCGTTTATTAGCCCTGGACTAAGGGAGGTAGAACGAAGAGCAACCTTAAGCTATATACCGTATTCATTTTTATTGTTTATCGCAGGGTTATCCTTTTCATACTTTTTGCTATTCCCGTATGTCATAAAATTCATGATGAATTTATCAAATGATTTAGACATACAGCAAACCATTGGTATACATGAGTATTTTACATTTTTGTTTAAGCTCACAATACCGTTTGGTTTCCTTTTCCAGTTACCAATTGTTGTATTATTCTTTTCTCGAATTGGGCTTTTAAATCCTGACTTGTTAATACGTATCCGTAAATATTCATACTTTGCTTTATTCGTCTGTGCTGCTATCATTGCACCGCCTGAGCTGGCGTCACATTTAATGGTTTCGGTACCTTTGTTTATTTTGTATGAAATTAGTATTATGATTTCTCGGATTGGTTATAAAAAATACCTTAAATCTGAGGAGATCCGATTAAAAGAAGAGCAGGAAGCTGAACAAAAGCGTCAGATTGAAGAGGCACTTGAACAGCAAAGAAGACAAATAGAAGAATTCAATCAACAGTAATAAATAAAGCTCGATGCCAAAATATAGGCATCGAGCTTTTTTTTGTTACAATTCCTTTTTTCAATAAATTTACATAGCTTTACAAAAAATTATTGCATTTTTTCTAGTTCTTGAAGAAACTTTTGCAATGGTTCTGCATAGAATTGTACAAGTGTTACAAAACCATTGAGCATGACGTGTGCAATAATAGAAGTCCAAATACGTTTTGTTTTGTGATACAAAAAGGCAAAGATTAAACCACAAATAGTATAAAGCAAGATATGAGAGAAGTCGAAATGGATAATCGCAAAGAATATAGCACTTACGATTGCGGCCACCCAGAAATTTGTTGTTTGGACAAGCGAACCGAATATAACTCTTCGGAAAACAAACTCTTCTAATATGGGCCCAAATACTACAATTGCTAATATAGCAATAGGAGCTCCTTTTGCTATAGCAACGATATCTGCGGTATTTTGGGAGCCTCCTTCGATACCAAAAACAGCCATTTCAATGGCGGCACCAATCATTTGACCAAAGAACACCAGGAAGAAGCCGATGATCCCCCAAACAATCGTGAGAGGTATCGTTTCCTTTTTTCCTTGATAAATGTTCCAAAAGGCTTTATCACGAGATGTAAGGATTAAGCTCAAAATGAGTGCAACAGCAAAACTAAGGGCAATATACCAGCCTTGCGTAATGGGGGCCGCTTGTTCAGAAGCTAGACCAGTTATCTTCATAACGAGCTTATGGAACGGTAAGAGCAGCCATCTGCTTGAAATCTGCATAAGAATATAAATCAGCAAAACATACAGCGCTGTTTTTTTATGTTTCGTTATTTTTTGAGAATTAGTCACAATCAAAATCCTTTCCATTTATATGCTTCCTTTCTATTGTAGAGGAATATGGAAAGAAAACAAAATTTTTCGAAGTTCTGACTTGCAAAAAAAAGAGCGATTGATTATCATAATAATTGTGTTAGCACTCATTGAGATAGAGTGCTAATAAATTTAAACAATTATTTATTATTAGGAGGTTGTTTCACTTGTTAAGACCACTAGGAGATCGTATTGTAATTGAACTAATCGAGGTAGAAGAAAAATCTGCATTCGGTATTGTACTACCTGACTCTGCAAAAGAAAAACCACAAGAGGGTAAAGTAGTAGCAGTTGGGACAGGTCGTGTATTAGAGAACGGACAACGTGTAGAGCTTGACGTTAAAGTTGACGACCACATTATTTTCTCTAAGTACTCTGGTACAGAAGTTAAATTTGAAGGTAATGAATACCTAATTTTACGCGAAAGCGATATCCTTGCAATTATTGAATAAGAACATGTAAAGCACCTTAAGTAAGGTGATTGCCTATTGTTTCTTAACATAAGTGACAATAAGGTGAAATTGATATAAATATATTGAAGAAGCTTAACGAATATTCCATTTCAGGAGGGTAAATTCACATGGCAAAAGATATTAAATTCTCAGAAGACGCTCGTTCATTAATGTTACAAGGTGTAGATAAATTAGCGAATGCAGTGAAAGTAACATTAGGACCAAAAGGACGTAATGTTGTATTAGAAAAAAAATTCGGTTCACCACTAATTACAAATGATGGTGTTACAATTGCAAAAGAAATCGAGCTAGAAAACCCATATGAAAACATGGGAGCAAAATTAGTAGCAGAAGTTGCTTCTAAAACAAACGAAATTGCGGGTGATGGTACAACTACAGCAACAGTATTAGCACAAGCAATTATTCGTGAAGGCTTGAAAAATGTAACAGCTGGTGCAAATCCTGTAGGTATCCGTAAAGGTATTGATAAAGCAGTTGCTGCTGCACTTACAGAATTACACGCGATTTCTCGTCCTGTAAGCAATAAAGAAGAAATTGCACAAGTCGCTGCTATTTCGGCTGCTGATGATGAAGTTGGACAACTTATTGCTGAAGCAATGGAGCGAGTTGGTAACGATGGTGTTATTACAATCGAGGAGTCTAAAGGCTTCACAACAGAATTAGATGTAGTAGAAGGTATGCAATTTGACCGTGGCTATGCTTCACACTATATGGTAACAGACACAGATAAAATGGAAGCGGTTCTTGATAACCCATACATTTTAATTACTGATAAAAAAATCACAAACATCCAAGAAGTATTACCATTATTAGAACAAGTGGTACAACAAGGTCGTCCACTGTTAATTATTGCTGAAGATGTTGAAGGTGAAGCTCTTGCAACACTTGTAGTGAACAAGCTTCGTGGTACATTTAATGCTGTAGCAGTAAAAGCACCTGGCTTCGGTGATCGTCGTAAAGCAATGCTAGAAGATATCGCTATCTTAACTGGTGGGCAAGTGATTACAGAAGAATTAGGCTTAGACCTAAAATCAGCTGATATTTCTTCACTTGGTCGTGCAGCAAAAGTTGTTGTGACAAAAGATAACACAACAATTGTTGAAGGTGTAGGCGGTGCAGACGCAATTGAAGCACGTATTACTCAAATCCGTGCACAACTTGCTGAAACAACTTCAGAATTCGATAAAGAAAAATTACAAGAACGTCTTGCAAAATTAGCAGGTGGTGTAGCAGTCATTAAAGTTGGTGCTGCAACTGAAACAGAGCTAAAAGAACGTAAACTTCGTATTGAAGATGCGCTTAACTCTACTCGTGCTGCTGTTGAAGAAGGTATCGTATCAGGTGGTGGTACAGCTCTTCTTAACGTCTATGGTGCTGTGGAAAAAGCAGCTGAAGCTGTAGAAGGCGATGTAGCTACAGGTGTGAAAATTGTTCTACGTGCTTTAGAAGAACCAGTTCGCCAAATTGCTAATAACGCTGGTCTAGAGGGCTCTATCATCGTGGATCGCCTAAAACGTGAAGAAGTGGGCATTGGTTTCAATGCAGCTACTGGCGAATGGGTAAACATGGTAGAGGCAGGCGTAGTAGACCCAGCGAAAGTAACTCGCTCAGCGCTACAAAACGCAGCATCTGTTGCAGCATTATTCTTAACAACAGAAGCAGTTGTTGCTGATATCCCTGAAGCAGCACCAGCAATGCCAGATATGAGCGGTATGGGCGGTATGCCTGGAATGATGTAATCCTTTTGTGATAAGGGTTTATACGACTTTTGAAAGTAGACAATTACGAGCAATAGATAGTCTTGAAATACACATTTCAACACTTCTTTTTATGAATAGTATTACTCACAATTAATATGCAAAATAAATACCACTTCTCATCATTTCTGGACATTTGATGAGAGGTGGTTTTTTTACGTTTTTAAAGTTTGTGAACGATGACTTTATTGTAGACAGATGGTTTAAGAATATAAAGGAAGTGAACATTTAAAACTACAAGCAATAGCTTCTTCCTCATTAAAAGAAGCTATTAACAAGAAAATTCATCTTTTATTGGAACTTTATAAATAAAAAAAGCTGCTAAGTACTAGCCTTCTCTTTATTGAAGTAATTGTAAAACGACTTCAGGTTGTTTATTTGATTGTGCTAACATTATTTGAGCAGCTTGTATTAGTATATTATCTTTTGTAAAATTCATCATTTCTTTCGCCATATCAGTGTCACGGATACGGGATTCAGCAGCTTGAAAATTCTCAGATGTATTAACTACAAAATTATAGGCATTCTCTAGTCGATTTTGTATCGCACCATATGTAGATCTGTAATTCGTGACTTTTTCTAAACCTTTGTCTAATTTAGATAGGGAGTCATCAGGAGTATTTGGTGGAAGAAGTCCTATGTTATTTATCCCCAATTCGTCAGGCCTTACATTAAATAATGGAATAGAGCTATGCTGATTTTCATTAGCTCCCATTTGTATGACTAGTTTTCGAGGTATATAGTCAATATCCTTAATAGTAGTTGTAACTGTTTTAACGACAGAATCAATTGTACTCGTTTCTTTATCTGTAAGTAAATATACGTCCTTTTTAAAATTAAAGCTATTTAACTCGATGCCAAATTCTAGAGTATCCCCGTTATCAAAATCATTACTTCCCCAAGAAGGTATTATGGGATTTAACGATGTTAACAATGTATCTCCTGTTGTTAATGAATTAGGTTTTACATAACTTCCGCCGCTTAGAAATGAAAAATTATAATCAACTAAACCATTTGATAATTCAAAAACCGTTCCTGAGTCAGGTATTTCAGTATTTGAAGCTGTTTGTCCAATTGGAACTCCTGAATTTGAAGAAATGGAATAAAATGACTGGAATTTAGAGGAGTAATTTGTACTAACATTTATTTGTGAATCATTATTCCCCGAATTATTTTTAACTTTAAATTCTGCTTTAAAAGATACGCCATCTGTTGATATAAGCTTTTCAACTTCAATGCCATCCTTACTATAAACTGCAGAAATTGAGTTTCCATTAATACTAGAACTTATTAAGGTAAAATCCTTTAGTGTTTGCTGAACGCCATTAATTTCGATGTAAATAGTACGGTCATCAATCATCCCGAAATCTGGATACTCTCCATTTAGTATTCCAGTAGGAGTTAGATTTGTTCCGAAAGATACACTGTCTATCTTGCCATTCTTGGTGATATCAAGCTCTGTAAATCTAGGGTCATGAAAAAGTGTCCTACCAGTAGTTTTATCATATATCGTAGTTGTTTTTGTATGAATATGTTCATTTTTTTCATAATCATTAAATCCTTGACTTCCATCTGGAAGTGTAATAATCGACATGCTAGTATCATTATTAGTGTGATCATCAATTGTAGTAATCGTATTAGATTGAACTGATATAGGTATTTCAGTAGTACCTTTTGGCAGAAAGTAAGTATAAGTCTCGTTATTGATAACTTTGTAAGGAAATGGACCTGTTGTAGTTACATTGACTGTTTGTCCAGAACGGTCTGCTAATACTTGATAATCAGTTCGTGCCAATAAATTAATTGTATTAAATTCGGTTTGATTGGCGATTCTATTAAGTTCTTCAGTAAGTTGGTTTATTTCATTTTCAATTATTTGTTTATCCTTATCTGTATTTGTCTCGTTAGTACCTTGAACTATTAGTTCCCTTTGTCTTTGTATAATTTCTGTTATTTCTTGAAGTCCACCATCCGCTGTTTGAACTACCGAAATACCATCTTGTATATTCTTTGCTGCCATATCGAGTCCACGGATTTGACCTCTCATTTTTTCCGAAATTGCTAAACCAGCAGCATCATCACCAGCACGGTTAATTTTGTAGCCTGATGATAATTTTTCTAAACTTTTGGTAGCTTTGTCTTTATTAATTTTAAGTTTGTTGTTAGTATTCAGTGCCGGACTATTATGTTTAATTCTCATAAATATAACCCATCCTTTAAATTGTGATTATATTATAATTGTTAATAATTATAGATATATTTTACATTTTATTTAACTTTTTGACTATAAGGAACATTATTAATATAGGTTTACCTACAGACCATTATATTCAATTGTTTGACAATGAAATTGAATTTGTAAGTAGTAAATAATTATGGAAAGAATAATAGGCTTAAAAGCTTGATAGATTTGCAAAAGCTATTTGCCTAACTCTACAAAGCGTAGTATCTGTATATGCGCTATTCTTAACAACAGAAATAGCACCAGAAATGAAAGTATTGATGTAATCTATCTCATAGAGCGACTTGATTAACTAAAATATAAAAAACCAGTTCTCAGTATAAAAATTGAGAGCTGGTTTTTGTACTTTTAAAGCAAAATCTAATAAAATAATTTTCCTGTTGTTTTTCAATAGATTATCACTTACAATACATATTGATAATGATAATCGTTATCAATAATGATTAATTTTATAGGTAGAGGTGAAATTTTGGATAAACAGGAAGCTAACAGAATAGGGATGGGTACTATTTATTATGTTATTATTTTACTTTTAATCGGCTCCATTATAGTCTCTGCAGTTTATTCTGTATCAATAGGACAGGTTAGTATTCCTTTTAAGCAATCAATGGATATTTTGCTTCATGCTATAACCAATGGAAGGCTAGGCTCGCTTGACAATGTGGATAGTGAATCCTACTTGAATATTATTTTACAAGTCAGAATGCCACGAGTAATTTTTGCCTTATTGATTGGGATTGGACTTGCATTATGTGGGACTGTTATGCAGGCAGTTGTGCAAAATCCTCTGGCTGATCCATACATACTTGGTATTTCTTCAGGCGCCTCGCTGGGAGCAACTTTTGCCATTTTGGTTGGATTTGGTAGTAGTGCATTGTTAGCGCAGTTTGGTGTGGCCTTTGGTGCGTTTGCTGGGGCGATGATAACTTCTATGGCTGTGCTTATCTTATCTAGCATAGGGGGTAAAGCCACATCTGTAAAACTCGTTTTATCAGGTGTTGTCATCGGTGCCTTATGTAGTTCATTTTCGAGTCTTATCATCTTTTTTGCGAATAATGCTGAGGGCATTAAAACAGTTACATTTTGGTCGATGGGGAGTTTAGCTTCTGCCAGTTGGGACAAAACACCGATTTTAACCATTGTGATTGTACTCGGGGCTACCTTATTTTTGTTCCAGCATCGAGTGCTTAATACGATGCTACTTGGGGATGAATCAGCTATTACATTAGGTATCAATTTAAGTGTTTATCGTAAATTATATATGATTCTAACTTCTTTAATTACAGGAACAATGGTCGCTTATGCAGGTATGATTGGCTTCGTCGGCTTAATTATTCCCCATATTACGAGAGGTATTTTCGGAGCAGATCATAAACGATTAATGTTAGGGACATTACTCTTAGGAGGCCTTTTCATGATTTGGGCAGATATTCTGTCTCGTACATTAATCCAAAATGTTGAATTACCGATTGGCATCATTACTTCTGTCATTGGGTCACCATTATTTATCTATATGATTGTAAAAAAAGGTTACAACTTCGGAGGGTAGAGCAATGGAATTAGTAGCAAAAGAAATAGAAGTAAAGATTGGCAAAAAGGAAATTGTAAAAAACATATCGATTCACGTGAATAAGCAGCAATTTGTGGGTTTAATCGGACCAAATGGATGTGGAAAGTCAACTTTATTAAAAAGTATTTATAAAAGCCTTGTGCCACAAAAAGGAATGGTCTTTTTAGATGATTTAGATGTTTTGAAAAGTCCCGAAAAAAAGATATCACAGCACTTGGGTGTTGTTGGGCAATTCAATGAAATGCATTTTGATTTAACGGTACAGCAAATGGTGATGTTAGGCAGAACACCTCATAAAAAAATGCTAGAGTCAGATAATCAAAAGGATTTTGACATTGTGGAAGAGGCATTAACACGCACGAATTTACAAGCATATAAGGGACGTAGTTTTCTTTCATTATCTGGAGGTGAAAAACAACGTGTTATTTTAGCCAGAACAATTGCTCAGCAGCCTCAATTTATGATTTTAGATGAACCGACAAACCATTTAGATATTCGCTATCAAATTGAAATACTATCCTGCGTGAAAAGTTTAAACATTGGTGTATTAGCGGCGCTCCATGATTTAGAGATGGCAGCACATTACTGTGATTATCTTTATGCAGTTAAAGATGGCGAAGTTTATGCACATGGCGTACCAGAGGATGTTTTAACACCAGAAACAATAGAAGCTTTATATCATATAAAGTGTAAAACGTTTACGAATCCAGTGACGAATGGATTAGGTTTTGCTTATGGACTATAGGAGGAGCAAGATGAAGAAAAAACTACTAATAGGAATCGGACTAGCGGCGCTATTAACATTAACAGCTTGCGGTAACACATCCAAAAATATAGCTGAGGAAACACAGGCTAGAGATCATTATCCGCTGACAGTTGAAAACTTTTCAAAAACAGAGGGTGGATCAACATGGGAAAAGAAAGATCAAGTATTCGATAAAGCACCTGAAAGAATTATGGCAAATACACGTCCAGCTGCAGAATTATTATTACATTTAGGATTGGGCGATAAAATTGTTGGTGTTGGAGCAAACTTTGGTGCAGTAGATAAATCTGTGGAAGGGGAATACGCTAAACTGACTATTTTAAGCGATGAATATGTTGGCAAAGAGGTTACATTAGGAACAGACCCTGATTTAGTATTTGGCCGCGGAGGCTTATTTGATAATGCTGAATGGGGAGTAGGTACAGTAGATTCACTTAATGAAATGGGCATTAAAACATTTGTTTTAGAGTCGTCGGTAACAGGTGGTACATATGATTCTATTTACAATGATATCAAAAATATTGGTGAAATTTTTAATGTGCAAGATAAGGCGGATAGCTTTATTAAAGAACTAAAAGGGAGACAACAAAATATTTCTTCAAAATTAGAAAGCATTAAAGAAGAGAAAACATTTGCTTATTTGCATACAAATGATCCAAAAGAGCTTTTTGTCTTTCCAGCACACGATGAAACATTCTTTAATGATGCATTCAAAATGGTTAAGCTAGAGAATATTTTTAAAGATGAAACAGGTGATGTAAGTGTCGAAACACTAATAGCAGCAGATCCAGATGTATTAATTCTTCCTAACTGGGATGGCTCTGATTTAACAAAAGTACGTGAAGAAATTTATGCTAATCCTAAACTTTCAAGCATGAAGGCTATTAAAAATAAACAAATGTACATTGTAGATTATAATTATATGTTCGGTTATGGCTATAACACAATTGATGGAATGGAAGCCTTAGCTAAGGAAATGTATCCTGACTTATTTAAATAATATTGAAAGAGCTATCCCTGAGAGTCGAATAAAGGACATGATGGGATAGCTTTTTTGTTATCTCTGTAGAAGCTGCTCTCTATTTAACTTTGTGGTTTTTATAGTGGAGGATACGTTGTTCCAGCATATAGATACAGGGTGTAGTGGATCGAGATAAAATAACTGTGTTGAAAGGTCTTTTCTTGTTCTTTTAATATCAACCGTATCCAGCAAATGGGGTGAACGACTCGGCAATAGGCCTGTTTTAAAGAATGCTTCTTTTAAAGTCCAAAGCTCATAAAAAACATGGTGAGACTGATGAGAGACTAATTGTTGCTCTGCCTTGGAAAGTGCATAGTGCATGAGCTCTTTACTCACAGGCTTTATTTCTTCAACGTCGATGCCTACTCGCCCACTAGGTGTTACGGCTAACACAATCCAATCACCAGAATGAGAAAGATTAAAATCACCTTGCCAATGGGGATGGCCTGCAATATAAGGGCGACCATGTTCATCCTGTGCCGTGTGTAATAAGGCATCATCTAAATATGGAAGAAGAGCCCATCTGATGAGAGTCTTACCTAGTAATGCTCTTTGACGGTCCTGCCAATGCTTGTATTGATTAAGCTTTTTTTTCACATCAGAAGGGAGTACTTTGCTGAAAGTATCCCATTCTGATGGTGTTAACTGAGGCCCTAGAGGCGTGGCAAATAGTTGTATATCCTGTTGAATCATCTTATGTTGACTTGTTGTGGTTCAGGGAAGTAGCCTGTATCAATGCCGTATTGAAGCATTCTTTGAATAAAAGCTGTATTTGGTACTGCACATTCAATTTTCGTATTAGCTAAAAATTCTAGAGTTTTTTTGCAATTGAAGATAAACGGTGAGTCACTTGCTCCATCACCTTCAAGCTGTGCAATAGCTAATGATAAAAATTCCTGTACATCTTTCGAATGCTCACCATTTAATAACCAATTTGTATATTCCTGAGTAGACACAATTGTTAAGTCATAACCGAGTTCCTTAATAGTGTCGATTAATTCTAAATAAGTAATCGACACAGGGTTACATAAGTGGAAGACATGACCATTCACCGCTGATTGTGCTGCCAGAGAAACGAGGGCCTGACTTGCATAATTAATTGGGGTAAAGTCAACATGCCATTGTGCCGTAGGTGTCTTACCTAAATAAAGCATTGATTTAATCATACGGTAAAAGGCGTTATCATCGATATTACGTTGGAATTTTCCCGTTTCAGAATGACAGCTTAAATTACCTACACGATAGATGGAAACAGGAATTGCATCTTGAACCGCATTTCGAACAAGATTTTCTGCCTCTAGCTTACTTTGTGTATAAACATTATCCAATTTCACGTCGTAATTAAAATTCCCTTTTTCTTCATTTGGTCCCCATTGAAGGGCAGCTAACTCCTCTGGAATACCAATTGTTGATACGTAATGGAAATGTACACCTGGTTTCTTTTTGGCTATTTCCAGCAAATAGCGAGTACCGTTAACATTCACATTATTAAAGTGGTCAGTCGCACCGAAATGACGTACATCTGCACCACAGTGAATGATGGTAGTGATTTCTTCCATTATCTTTTGTTCATCGGCATCAGATAATTGAAGGCGTTGCTTTCCTAAGTCGCCTTGGATAACAGTAATACGGCCTTTTATCTGATCAGCAAAAGCACTGCCAAAATAAAATTGCATACTGTCTATTAGCTTTTCTTCAATTGTTACATGAGCACTTGGTCGAATAAGACAATAAATATGTGCAGCAGTTGTAGTTAACAGCTCGTATAATACATGGCTACCTAAATAACCTGTGGCCCCTGTTAATAATACGGAAGTCATTGGCAATGGTTTCGCAGTTTGTGAGACTTCTAACGGGCTTGGTTCCATAAGATCCTTGAAAATAATTGGAGCTGCATTTTCCTGAACATCAACAGCTTCAGGCTGATAGCTACGAATATATTGATCGAGCTCCGCAATTGTTTGATACTGGAAAAAGTCCTGGATTTTTAAGAATGGTATATGCTTTTTCACTTGTACAAGAATTTCCAATACTTTTAAAGAATGTCCCCCAATGTGGAAGAAATTATCGTGAATACCTATTGGTTCGATACCTAGCACATACTCCCATGCGCCAGCTAGCATACGCTGTGTATCATTTTCTGGTGCAATATATGTAGTGCTTCTTGATAAGGTTACTTCCAGTGAGGCTAATTGTTTTCGATCAATTTTTCCTGTAGGAGATAGAGGCATTTCAGGTAATTCCATAAAACGCTCAGGCACCATGTAATCAGGTAAAAGATTCGCTAAGTAATCTCTTAACATATCTTCGTCAAGCTGCATACCACTTGCTACCGTATAGTAGGCAAATAAATGATTATTACCATCAGACATTTTCTTTGCAATAATGACGACTTCTTGAATGCTTGGATGATTACTTAATACGGTTTCAATTTCTCCAAGCTCAATACGGAAGCCCCTTACTTTGATTTGTGAATCCTTACGTCCGACAAATTCGATATTACCGCTAGGCAATAGGCGAACTAAATCACCTGTTCGATACATTTTTTTGTTTGGTTTCAATAGATGTGGAACAAAGACCTCAGCCGTTTTCTCAGGCTGATGTAAATAACCTGCTGCTAAACCAACACCTGCAATACATAACTCTCCTGTTACATGAACAGGGCAAAGCTGTTCCTCTGCATTTACAACATACATCTCATAATTAGCGACAGGTCTACCAATAGGGATGCTAGATTGCATGTCTGTTATCTGACTCTTTACTTTAAAATAGGAAGACAGTACTGTACATTCAGTTGGCCCATACACATTAATAATCTCTGTAGATAGCCCGAATTTTTCCTGCCATTTTTGAACAATAGCAGGCAGTAGGGCTTCCCCACCAACAGATAAATAATTTAGAGTAGTTAGCTTTGTTCGGTATTCTTTAGGTAAATGTGTCGCTAGTTGTGTAAAGAAAGCATTTGGTATAGTGGCAGTTGTTACTTGCTCACGACTAATCATTTCAGCAAAAGCTTCAATCGATAGACGCTCTACACTTGTTAGCATATGAAGTCTTGCTCCTGAAAAGAAAGCAGTAAAAGTTTCTGTGACAGAAGGGTCAAAACTATAAGAGATAAATTGAGAAAAAACATCATCTTCCGTTGAATGGTAGATTCTTTGATTATCTGTAATTAAATTAATAACAGCTCCATGCTTAAGCAAAACACCTTTTGGTTTGCCTGTTGAGCCAGATGTATAAATGATATAAGCTAAATCAGATGGATGTAATTCACAATGAATATTTTCCTGTGAATAGCCGTTCTCTGATTGGCTTACAGTTAACACGGTATGTTTTTGAGAATCACTATGTATGAAATCGTTCAATAAAGCTATATATTCGCTTTTCGTTAAGATATATGGAGCACCTGTATCGTTTAATAGATATTGACAACGTTCTTTTGGATAGCTTGGATCTATAGGAACATACACTCCACCTGCTTTTAGGACACCGAGTAAGCTAATGACAGTTTCTTTACTACGCTCCATAAAAATTGCCACATGATTTCCTTTTTGAAGACCGTTTGCAACTAACATATGAGCGACTTGGTTGGATTGTTCATTTAGCTGACGGTATGTCAATTTGCCACCCTCATATGATAATGCAATTCGTTCAGCAAACTGTTGTGCAGCCTGATAAAATACGTCAGGTATTGTTGCATCTTTATCGTAGTCAGCTAGTGTTTGATTCAATTTTTTGTATGCCCGTAAATCTTCTTCATTTAAAAGTTGAATACGATCGGATGGAAAACTTTGTGGCTCAAAAGAGTACGTATGATTATGCGATGGGTGTACATCAAAATTATGTTTAGTATTCAATTATGACAACTCCTATTTTAGAAAAGGGCAGACACTTATGAAGGAGTGTTTGATGTATTAGTTCCACAGAATGAATTCTCTGCGGGAGCTAATGGACATCAACCTCCTTATAAGAGCAGCCCTTTCGTTTTTTATTTCACTACAAAAGTATGAACAACATTTAATAATTCGTCAGATAACTCGGATAAGACTTGAGCTTCTTCAGAAACTCGCTGTACCGTGTTCAGCTGAGAAGCAGACGTTGCTGCTACAGCTCTTGTATTATCTTTAGAATTGATTGAGAACTCTTCCATATCTTTTACAGCGGACGTCACTTCTTCCATACCAGCTGCCATTTCCTCAATTGTGGCAGAGAGTTCTTGAATTTGACCTGTCACATGATGAATGGAAGTTAATATTTGACTAAATGATTTTTCTGAATCATTGATCATGATAATTCCATGATCTACTTCTTCCACAGCATGAATCATGATGTTGACCGATTCATTTGTATCGTGCTGGATATGAGAAATAAGGGTAGAAATCTCTCTTGCAGATGCCTCAGATTGTTCGGCAAGCTTACGGACTTCGTCTGCTACCACTGCAAAGCCGCTACCAGCTTCTCCAGCACGTGCTGCTTCAATAGCTGCATTCAATGCAAGTAAATTGGTCTGAGAAGCAATACCTGTAATAATCCCAACAATTTCTTCGATCTTATTAGAATGCTCACCAAGCAATTTGACAGAAGCAGCAGACTGATTAACCGCTTTACTAATAGCATTCATTTGTGAGACGGATTTATTTGTCGATTCATTGCCTCTTTCAGCTTCCTCTGATGCTAAGATCGAGGACTCCGAAATTTCGTTGGAAGTCATTGCAATACGTTGAATTCCTATACTCATTTCTTCAATTGTAATCGTACTTTCTTTTGCCTTTTGAACTTGGAGGTCAGCACCACTTGCAATTTCTTGCATAGAAGAAGCTACATTATTGTAAGAATCAGTTGCTTCCTGCATATTGGCAGATAATACATTAGCAGTGTTTGAAACACGTGCAGAAACATTTGTTGTGCTTTTAATAACATTCTTTAAAGTTTCAATCATAGAGTTAAAGTTTTGTGTAAGTGTTCCGATTTCATCCGCTGATGTAACTGGTAGTGGGTCAAGCTCTAAATTACCTTCTGCTACTTTTTTAGACTGTAGGGACAGTTGTTGAATAGGTGTTAATTTTTTTCTTAAAAGACTGTATACAGCAATGGATGAACCAATTAAGAAAATAACAGTTACTAATAATGTCCAGAGTGCTTCAGACATTGCTTTTGCAGTTACCCTGGATACATCATAGTCAATGGCATAAGCAGCTAAAATGTTACCATCCTCATCTAATATAGGTGTAAGACCAGTTTTGTAACTACCAAATTCATCGCTATAAATGTCAGTAGCCGTTGCTTTTTTTGTATTAAAAATTTCTTTGATTCTTGCTAGGAAATCTGGAGATAGCCCCATGGCAATCATATCTTGATTATACTCAGCTCCTAATTCCAATATACTAGATGAAAGAACAGGAGCATTAATATTCTCCCCATTAACTGTAATTAAATATAGATTGGTAATACTATCAGAGTTTTCATTGATCGCATCCATTTCACTTGTTAAACGAAGGGCATCAGAGTTATTTTTTGATGGATTATCTAATATGGATCGTAATGTATCGATATCAATGGTTTTTGCTAATATCATGCCTTTGTCAGATAGTGATTGATCCATGTCTGTTAAATTACTGTTTCGTACTATATAATAAGAAAGACCTAAAGTAACTAATCCAAATAATAATAAAATACTTACCATTATCGCAGTTAATTTTTTACTTATGGACATATGTTGCTTCTTGCGTTTTTTCATGTTTTTCCTCCTAGTATGGTATAACAAATATTTCATGCAAAAACTATAAATGGATAATTTAGTAAATGTGTTGTATACTTAGAGCCTGATGTTATTCGTAGAAGCTAAAGTACGCTCAAAATATGTATAAATGCAAAATAATCTATTTATCCCCCAACATTAAACTACTATACTGCCAAAAAAATTGATTCACAACCCAGAAAACTTCCTATTTAAAGGTTGGTTTAATAAAGATAAATATAAATTTTTAGTTCAATTGTCTATTTATTTCATATCGTAGGATGTATTTTTACGAAAAGTAGGGTGATTTCTAGTACAAAAAAGAAGTATGCTCAAAACTGAGCCAATTTCACTTGAATAAAAAACATTGGCTGTAATCCTTTTTTTAATTTCGTTATAGGTCTTTTGTACTCATTTGATTATTGCTTGTGCTTGGAAATATTATAGTTTTCCATATTTTTTTATTATCGGGATAAAATGAAAAAAGGCTATTTCTTTATTCAGCGAACAAAGAAATAGCCTTTCTAGTTGTTATTATGGTCGTGGATTACCAAAGTTACCTGGTAGTATATTCGGAAGTCCTGGTATTAATGGTGGTGGAAAACCAGGATATTGGCCCCCTGGACGTGGCGGATATGGTTGCGGTGGATATGGCATTGGTGGATAAGGTTGTGATGGGTATGGCTGTGGATACGGACGTGGTGGGTAAGGTTGTGGTGGATAAGGTGATGGGTATGGATAAGGGTATGGTGGAGGGTAGGAGCCTCCAGGTGGTGTTCCTGTACCTGCTGCAGTTATTTGACTAACATCAACAGTCACTATTTGACCATTATCAAGTTGGATTTCTGCAGTTCTTCCTCCAGTTCCAAATGTTCGAATTAATGTACCAGAGTAAGTGCCTGTAGGGAGAGTCACCCATATTTTCATACCAGGGCGAAATTGACTGTTGAAATCTTCTGGAGCTAATCTAGGATAAACCAATTAAACACACCTTTCTTCATTTTTTCTAACATATGCCTAGAGCGATTTTTATTATAGGCTTTTGGCCAGAAGTTGTTTAAATCAAATTTGTTATAAAATATAACAATTTTCATTATAATAGGGAAAAAAGCTAAAAGGATGTTTAGCAAATGGCAATCATTAAAATAAAAAAAATGAACATACAAAATCTTCGTAATGTACGACATGGGGAAATTAAACTCGCAGTAAATTTTGAGACATTTTTTCAAGCAACTGTTGTAGGGCTTTATGGACAAAATGGCTCAGGAAAGACAACCATTGTGGATGCATTCGGTATATTGAAAACACTGTTATCAGGTTGGTTTACTGAAGGGAAGTTACCTTCACAAGAGAAGCGACTCATTTTGGCAGGGGAGCATACAGCCAGCATTCATGTTGAGTTTTTAGTTGAAAACCAATACGGTACTTTTTTTGTGGATTATTATGTAGAGCTACAGGAGGATCAGCATCGACTATATACGACGCTGGAACGACTCTCTTATCGAGAAAATGCTAAAGGGAAGCGTTCAAAAGTTTTATTTGCTGCGAAAGAGAAGGATGTACAAATCCGTAAATTAAGACTAACAGATTTGAGTGAACAGGCACGTATTCAGTTACTCGTTATTCAACAGATAGCAAGAAAGCGTTATACGTCTTTTTTATTCCATAAAGATTTAAAGCCTTTATTACAGGAACGACTTTCAGAGCAAGAAATGGAGCTCATGCAAAATATTGCTGTTGATTTTAGTAGAGATTTACATGTTGTTAATAATCATAATATTGCACCATTATTTGAAGAACGTATCATGCCATTTAGTATACATTTAGAGAAAACGAGGGGTCTAATTCCTTATGATTTAAATGGACCAGCTATATTGCCAGAGGATGCATTCTATGCCTTGTGTGAAGTAATTGAGCAAAGTAATCGTGTTTTAACAGCTATTATTCCTGGACTGACCATTAAAATTAATGTGATTACAAAACAAATGATGGATAATGGAGAGCCGGGAATACGGTTTGAGTTTTTATCACAGCGCGGGGAACGGGAATTACCACTACGAACAGAATCAGAGGGGATATTAAAGATCATTTCTGTTCTTAGTGTCTTGATTGCCGTATACAATAATCCGAATGCTTGTGTCGTTATTGATGAGTTAGATTCAGGTGTTTTTGAATATTTGTTGGGTGAGTTGTTAACAGTGATAGATGAGGGTGGAAAAGGACAACTTATTTTTACATCCCATAATCTACGTGTGTTAGAGGTGTTAGCTATTAAAAATTTATGGTTCACAACGACAAATGAACATCACCGCTATATCCAGCTTAAAGGTATTAAAGAAGTGAATAATGCTAGAGACGTCTATCTGCGTGCTATCCAACTTGGCGGACAGGATGAAGAGGTTTATAAAGAAACTAAAACATTTAAAATAAAACGTGCCTTTCGTAAAGCGGGGGTTCAGCATGACTAAAAAGGTATTGTTGATCATTGTGGAAGGACAGACAGAGCAAATCATTTTAGAGGATTATTTAGATGCTCATTTTGCTAATTCAACCATACGTTTTGATGTGCAACGCGAAGATATTTTGACAAAGTGGGATGCTCATAAACGTATACCGAATATTAAAAACAGTGTTGTAAGGGTGATTCAGAGCTATCTTGAAAAATATAAGTTTTTAGCAAATGACTTAACTGCTGTCGTTCATATTACAGATGCAGATGGCTGCTTTATTGCACCAGAATGTGTCAAAGTGGATGAGAATATTGAGCACAGTCTGTTTTATACGGAGGACGCTATTTTAGTAAAAACGGCAAAGCGTAAAGAGCAAATTGAACAACGCAATGATATGAAAGCAAAGAATGCTAAAATTTTAATAGCCAATGACCACTTTAGCATTAATCGAATGAAAGTACCTTATCAATTATTTTATTTTTCTACGAATTTAGAGCATGTCCTATGGGATGAACGCAATGAAATTCCAACAGAAAAAATACAAAAAGCAGACGAGTTTATCGACAATCTGTCTGGCACAATTGAGGACTATTTAGGTGCTTACCTCCCGGTTAGTGCAGAGCTTCCTTATAGGGAAAAAATAAAAAAAAGTTGGTCATTTTTGATGGAAGGCTGCCATTCATTACAACGAGGGACGAATGTACCGTTACTATTTGAAATGATTAAAACGAATGGACAATAAAAACAGGTGACTGATATAGATCGTCACCTGTTTTAATTAATGTTTGTTAAAGCATTTGTTCATAACTCCGAATATGGGCTAATATGGAAGGATCTTTAATTTTTGTATCTTCACTTAACAGTAATAGTTTTGACATAATTTCAGCTGTGCGTGGATCGTCATCCACCATTGGTAAGAAGATTCGACCACGATGTTGCGATGGTACTGCAATTATCGGTATCATTGATCCACCTATTTGATGTACCACGCCACTACCTAAATGCAAGGAATAGCTTGCTAGTTTACCTTCGATTAGGGCATGCTGTTTTTTCACTTCCACGTTGTTTAGCTTTAATAATTTGGCCAATTCTTCTACGATGATACTGCGCATTTCAACGGTAGAATGGCTAGCTTCTGGGTCTACACCACCAACATGAGCGACGCTAACAACGAGGTCAAGATCCCGCATGATTTCCGAGAATATCGTTGCAGGAATGTCATCTAAGACGATATCTTTACCAGTTAAACGATCATAGAAATATATCCCTTCAATTGCAGGTGCTTCAATTTCTGCTGGGGTAAACCAATCTGCTTGAGCATACAAGGATGCTACAATATTTTCCTTGTAATAAACTTTTCTTGGCCCTGTTTCATAACTAATTTGCCAGCCTCTTGTTTTCAACAAGGCTACAGTTTGGGATGGATTTACTTGATGTCCAGCATAACGCAATGATTGTTTTTGTGCTTTTTCATCTGCATTGATAAGGTACAACTCACGGAACACTTGCTTAAATGGTTGCTGTATTTTGTGTTCGAACATATGAGCTTGCCACTGTCTCCATTGACCACTTTCAAGAAGATGATGTGGGTGAGCAATCTTGATAGTAGATGTTGGGGCAAGCGACATCGTATCATTCGATACTAAACGTAAACCGTCAGCTGTAAGCATTCCAACATGCTCATCACTGATAAAGATTAGCTTTTGTAATAATGGAGCCAGTATTGGATGGGCTAATAAATTGATGAGCTCCTTAGCTGAAAATACTGTTTCTAATTCCATTGCTTGCTCAAGTGCTGGCCTTGCCCGTTTATACTGCTCTTGTAAACTTTTTCGAGCTTCTTGCAAGGTTACAATGTCGGCATGCTTCTTTAATGCAGCAGGAATGCTTTTTAGACGTTTGCCATCTTTTTCAACGATAATGCTAACAGATGCATCTTCTTCAATTTGCAAATGAGCTGTTATTTGCTCAATCTGTTGTGCTTTAAATAAATGCTTGATATCGTCAAAGGCTGATAACTCCATACGCCATGTGAAGCGAGTAGCTTCTCCATCACCTGCATTACGTGCTAAATTTTCCATTGCTATACTTGCAGCCCGTGCCTCACTTGCGCGACGTTGAGCGCCAAATTGCTTACTTTCCTTTAAAAACTGTTGAATAAATTGGTAGCGTGTTAAGGCATCTTTATCATCTGATTTTTTTAGTGGGATAAGGCCTAATGCACGTAGTTTATCTTTATTACGCTTGTCTTGGATTTCTTGCATTAATGGTTTTGAACTAAGCTTACCAATGGCAGTATCTGCATAAAGCTGTGCCCTACGATGATTAGCTCCTTCTGAAGCATATTTTGCTGCATCATAGACAAGTTTGAAATTTTTTGCACCGAGTGTTTGGTAGGCACTTTGGAACCAGGCTAAATCGAATGCACCATCACGAAAATCTTCAGCTGTTATGCTGGAGAAGAGGGCAATCTGATCTTTAGCAAAGTCCGATAAAGAATCGGTTGTATGCGCGATAAAATACCAAGCTGATTCCTTTAGTCCTTTCCAACCAATTACTTCACTAACCAGGTCAATCCAATGCTGGTTATACATCATGGCTTCAATTAAACGTTCTATAGAAATTTCTGTTTTTTCCCATGCTTCTTTTAATTGCTGTGCTGTTTCTTCTTTTTTAGGGTAGCAGCTAGTTAACAATCGCGAGAATACATCCTTTTTTGTTTCAGCTTGCCAAATATAGCCTCGTGCAAGTTTTTCTCCATCTAAGGCCTGGAGAATTTTGAAGAAATAATCGATTCCTTCAAAATACGAAATACTACTCGCTAGCTTTGTAACAGCAGTAGGTGTATCACCACGTTTGAGCTCAATGGCTAAAATACGATCGATTGCTTGTTCACGAATGGCAAGGAAATCGTTTAAGTCTTCAAATAACGGTTGATAACGTTCAAGTAATTTAGTTGGTTCATTAAAAATTTCTGATGCGAGCGTGTTGGTAAAGATTGCTTCGAATAAATGGTCGCGAGTTAACAAGCCAGTCTTCATAGCTTCTAAATATTGGAATATAGATAAATTGTATAAATTTGGGCTATAACTCTCTTTGTTCATGCGTTTTGTTAGCTCTTCATTGATAGCTAACATTTTGACAAATTCGCCATACGTTGAGTAATCAGACCAGCATCGATCAACAAATACTTCTATAACATCTAAATCAATAATGGTTGATGTAGAACGATAGTAATAATAACCTTTATCTCTAACATCAAGTTGCCACTGATCAGCAGGAATTTCGTTGAATAGCTGTAGCATGATACCTATTGCCTGCTCAAAGCTGTTAAATTCAGGTGCATGCTTTTCTAGCAATGCGAGTGCTTCCTTATGCAGCGCCATCTCTCCTGAAATAATGTCAATGTCCTGTGACAAAACTGAAAAAATTTGTTGCAGTGTATAGTTATATTTCAAGGAATTAAATTGTGCAACACGTTTTTTGATTTCTTTATAATCGAAGAAAGGTTTGATAAGAGTTTGAGCTGCATTGGAAAGATCACGAGCAGCAGGATACACTGATAGACCATTGTAAAAATTAAAATAGGCTAAGTCTTCTTTACTAAACATAGATGTCTTTATCCATTGAACAATGTTCTCAGGAATAGGGTAAACATCAAGACTAGCATGTCGTTTATTATCTGTTTTAGATGCTAGGACACTATATCTTTGACCTAATGTAGTAGCAATTGGCGTGTCATTCCATTGGTATGTTTCATACTCCAATTCAGCGTAATCATCAAGTATTTCAATAAGTTCTTCAAGCTTTGTTAATAAGTTTTCAATATCATATTGTAAGAACTTCTCAAATGGTTTAGGTGTCTGTACATAGAAAGGAACTAGCTGCTGCCAAGGTTCTTCATCACTCATCTGAATAGCACCATCGGTAATACGATCGTATTGAATAGGATGATGGGGTGTATATAAGCCAAAACCATTGCTCTCGTTATACTCCGGTACATTCTTTGTAATTAATTGTTCTAATAGCACTTGTTCGTTTTTGGTTACTTTTGGTAATAAGGTGCATAAAGCGCTAATTTGTTCGCTTGCTAAGTCATATTCCTTAGAGGCTTCTAACAATAATTCAAGTCCTCCAA
>NZ_DAMDAY010000042.1:0-24332 GCF_032093475.1 Lysinibacillus sp.
TGCAAGGTGAATATCAAGTCAACAATGCCTGCATTGGTGTACCTGTCGTATTGGGCGGCAATGGTATTGAAAGTGTGATTGAATTGAATCTAAATGAAGAGGAACAAAAGGCATTTAACCATTCCGTTCACCAAGTTTATCGAACATTGTCCTATATTAAATAAAATAAGGCATGACACCATCTAATTGTGGCGTGTATTAGATGGTTACCTACATAGTTACACCTCAACATTTTATCTTGTTGAGGTGCTTTTTTATCAAAACTTTCTTTTAATGGAAGTTATTTTTCTGTACAATAAATAAGTTAATATGGAAGCAAAAGGAGAATTCTATGAAACGAGCATTGATCATTATCGATATACAAGAGGCTTTCTTTTTAGAAGGACAACCACATCTTTGGAATAATGAAGTCCTTATCAAACATATCAATACACTTATTACATGGGCACGTCATAACGCTGTACCTATAATTTTTATACAGCACACGGATGCCGATAAAGACGATGATTTCGCCTTCGGTCAGCCAGGGTGGGAGCTGTATCATGGACTTTCTAGACAAGCAGAGGATAAAGTGATTCAAAAAACAACGTGGGATGCTTTTTATCAAACTGAGCTCGGCATCTATTTACAGCAACAGTCCATTGAGCAATTGATTTTTGCTGGTGCTCAAACAGAGTTCTGTCTTGATACAACGATCCGCAGTGCATTTAGTCATGGCTATCATCGTAATCTTTTAATAGCGGATGCCCATAGCACTTTAGACGGTTCGGTATTAACAGCGCCACAAATCATCCAGCATCATGAATCCATTTGGCATCATCGCTTTGTAGAAATTCAACCGATTATCGAGTTCCAAAATGCTGATTGATGACAAGGAGTTTCATAGAAAAGAGTTGTCCTATACTATCCGCAGTGCTCGATTTAAAGGATACACAAGCCTTATCTGAGCTACGCTGGCAATTAGACGGTGAAACAGAAAATTTTGACCGAGAACAAGGTGAGGTGTTTATCGATCAGGCTGGCTTTGAGCGGCTCATTAAAGAGGATACAGAAAGTCCCAAAAATCTATGCTTAGTAGCGATCGTTGGTGACCGAATTGTAGGGTTCTCCAGATGTCAGGGCTCTAGTCTAAAGAGACTTGCTCATAAAGTAACATTTGGGGTAGGAGTCAGTAAGGTATTTTGGGGCTATGGCATTGGAAAAGCCCTGCTTCAAGTATCCATTGATTGGGCAGATGCCAATGGAATAAAGAAGATGGCACCTGAGGTGTTAGAAACAAATAACAAAGCCATTCAGCTCTATCAACAAGTAGGCTTTTCAGTGGAAGGTATTTTGAACAATGAGAAGTGTCTTACTGATGATCAGTACTATCACACGATCATGATGGGAAGATGGCAACTGTAACGAAGAAGGAAACATGTATGACGAATTTTATGTATATTTTTTGTTTAATTGTCTGGGGACTGAATTTTATTGCAGTCAAAATTCAAGGAACGCCAGTCAGTTTAGAATTATCTTTAACGTATCGTTTAGTGATAACAGCTCTGTTATTTTTAATGCTTGCTTGGTTCATGAAACCACAGGGTAAGCCACAACAGCAAGATATCCCTTATATCATCGTTTTTGGTGTTTGTAATTTTGCATTTAGTTATTTAGCACTTTACTATGCTACAATGTGGAGCTCAGCTGCAATCGTAACGTTAATATTTTCATTAAAAGTCATCTTAACGCCCATTGCCCTACGGATTTTTCTGAAAGAACCATTACATCGACGTGTTTTAATTGGTGGTATTTTAGGGGTCATGGGTGTTGGGGTTTTAATCTATCCAACTCTACATAGTTTTTCAGGCTTGGCAGATCTAAAAGGGATCCTGATTGCTTTATTAGGTACGGTACTGACAGCTATTGGGGATGCTAGCTCTGCAAGAAATGCTAAGCAGCATATAAACCCTATTTACGCCAATGCCATTGGTTTCGCTGTTGGAAGTGCCGTGATGTGTGGCATTGTCTGGATGCAGGGACAAACCATCATGATACCAACATCCATCACCTATTTATCGGCTCTACTGTATTTAACCATCATCGCATCCTTTCTGGCCTGGTTATTTTATTTAAAACTGGTGGAAAGAATTGGCGGGGCAAAGAGTGGCTATATGGTTGCTTTATTTCCCGTGATTGGCGGTATTGCCTCTGTGGTCATTGGGGAATCAACGATTAGTATGTATTTAGTGATTGGCTGTCTCTCTAGCTGTATCGGTGCTGCGATTGCCTTAGGTTTTAAATTAAAACCAATCTTACGATGAACGAAAACCCATCATCTTTCATAAACTAGATAAGAACGTGTGAAAAGGGTGAGGGACAATATGTCATTCGTTCAATCGAGTGCATTAGCAAGAAACAGAGAAAAAGATGAGGACCATTGGGACATTGATCGTTGGGAAAATGACGGTGGAAGAAGTCTAGAGGCATAAGGGAGGCAAAAATTTGTCTCCCTTCAAAAATAATGAAACCTTTTTTTATGTTGGTCGTATGATAAATAGACAAGTTTTATTTAAAAAAGGGAGAAATGATTTTTTGAACTATTGAACAAAACGATTACTATTCATTATTTACTTGATTGTTATTGCGGACGCGTATTACACAACACTCTATATTGAACCAAAAAATCCGCCGCAATACCAAACGATTAAAGCATCAGCCATTACAGTGGACCAACTGCGGTAGCAAGCCTTATAAAAGGAAGCGGACAACCCGTCGCTTGAAGCCCCGTTCCATTCCGCATTTTTTGCTGATGGTGTTCAATGAAATGGTGAAGCCAGCAAGTGAAGTAGACATTTCATTACATATGCGTCTCTTTTTACGCTATCAACAGCTACGTTGCTGACGCCCTGTACATTTACAGGGTGTTTTTTTATTTAGGAGGATCAAGAAAATGAGCATGGTAACCTATATAGGACTCAATTTTCCAGTTGAAATAAATGACGACTATACAGAAGAAGACGTTAACATTACTTATGTTTTCTCTGAAAGTGAAGATCGCCAAATAGTAAAGAATCAACATTTTACAACACTATTTGTCTATGAACTGGAAACAAAAGGAGATCACATTTGGGACATGCATAATGATAAGAAAATCCTTTCCCCTCATAACTATGAAAAATCCAAAAGAACTTTTCTTCAAGTATGTGACTTTCTAAAAAGAATACTTCCAAAAGGCGATTATTGCGAAATCTATATTTGCTGGAACGGGGAAGAGGCGGAGGATAGTAAGAAAAAATTAGATCTTAAGTTAGAGCAAATTCCTATAGAACAGATTGAAATATATGAGAAGTGTTTGATTACATTGAAAAACTAAGGCCTAATGAAAGTAAAAGATTGATGCGATAAGCCTCAATCTTTTTTATGATTGTTAGGTAGCTGATTTCTAATGGAGTTTTACATTCATTTAAGAGGTTATTTTTATTCTTGGAGATTCTAATATTGTTATCAAAAATGGTTTTTATGGTAAAATATATAAAATATTTTTGGATATAGGGGTCATATAATGAAACAAATTAAAATAGTTTTAACAGGACTAATGCTTAGTGGCTTATTAATGGGGTGTACGGAAGAAGAAAAGAAAGTTGAGCAAGTAAAAGCAAAAGAAGCTGAAAATGAAGTTGTAACAATTGAGACTAAAACTGAAGTCAACTCCTCAAAGGTTTGGAAGGACGTTTCAAAACCCGATGGATTTAACGATTATGGAATCGAACCAACATTGAAGGCATGGATTGCCTATCATGCCGAAGATATTACTAAAACAACCGATGTGAACGAATATTATTCAAGGGCAAATCGTCTTACTAAGGAATTGTCATATTTTCGAGTACAAGGGGAAGATCTTGAAAAGGATTTTGAAAATTTAAATGTACTTCAAGCTTTCATGGGCCATCTTGATTATGTGATATCGGTAGAAGAAGAGCAAGGAATTGACACGGCTGAAGCATATGAAGAATTAAAAGTCAGTTTCAAGTATTTCACTGAATTACTTCAAGACCTCAATAGTATTATAAATGACAATAGCCAAGGTGAAACATTCGGGCTCACACACCAATTAGACGGAAATAGGGTTGACGAACTCGAAAAGTTCCTTTATTCAGAGGCAGTAGAAATTGGAAAGTAAATATTACGAATAAGAATAAACAGTAATCATTGTTTAAAGGAAAGTTAGGCATATTAAAGCTTCTACTATCTGAGTTCACTGGACTCAGATATTTTAATTTTGGAGATTCTAGCCTTGTTATGAATGGCGGTGTCTAAGCAGTAATTCCTCACTATGCGCATTCAAACGTTAATATAAAACAATTAATTAAATTTACCGTAATCTTCCTGTCTATCCTTTATAGGATAGATATTTTTTTTGGTCGTATTTAGCAAATATTATAAAACCATCTAGTACCTATTTTTCTAGTTTAGCTACTTTCATAATAGGAGGGGTTATATAGACAATTGGCTTAAATGCTAGGTAGATGAATACAGATTGATAGAAAAATTTATGATTAAAAGGCGCTAGTCCTTCAATTTCCCAGTCAAGTCGCTTCCTTAAGAATATATTATTACTAGAAAATAAAAAGGAGGTGAATAGATTGGAACAGCATAATCATGCTCATCAACAAAAACAAACAGAAAAATTTTGCGGTTGTGTAGGTCCATTAAAATGTCAAGAACTTGCAAATATTATTGGTGGGGTAGTTATAACTGCAACACCAGTTTGTGTTGTTCAGCGCCTTCGTGACATTAAAGCTACTATTCTTGGACGAACTACTCGATCTCCACTTGCCCTACCATTTGCACTTTCGTTTGAAGGAATTGGCGCTAACACACTAAACCTTGGTGAATCGGTAGTGCTTCAAGAGGAAATTAATCCATTTTTAACAGAACTTCGTAAGAGAGGACTTACTGTTACGGCGGTGCACAACCATTGGCTATTCGATAATCCTAGATTAATGTATATGCATTGGGAGAATGTCGGGAATCCAACCCAATTTGCAAAAAATAGTTTCGATGCAGCAGTTGCAGCAGGCTTGTTCAAAAAAGGTAAGTAAAGATATTCATATAACGTGATTTAAAAAGGAGCCATCTATTGTTGCAATCGTCTCAGATGGCTAATTCAAAGATGAATCATCATGAAAATGCACAGAACGAGGCACGACGAACAAACTGTGGCTTTTTATTCTCTTTCATGATTACTTCCATCCCATTTGTCCCATGATAGGGATAGATGGGGGGTGTTGGTTAATGGATTATGAATATACGGTGAAATTTTACTTTGGCGAAAGTCGAGAAGAGGAATATAAAATCAAGACGAATATTGGACAAGAATCATTTGCCGAAGAAATTACTAATGGGTTCAATGAGAAGTCATGGTATTCATTTACTGAAACGGAACATTATCAGACGATATTACTCAATACGAAAGATGTTTATAAGGTATCGGTAGTGCAAAAAATTGTGGAATTTGATTAAAAAGATATGTTAAGTTTCATCTAATTTAGTGAACCCCAAAGGTTAGAATTTCGATCTAACATTTGGGGTTCTGTGTATTTATGTAACTTTTATCCAAGAGGGGTAGACTGCAATAAGTGCACAAGAAATTTTTGAAGAACGAAAATACTTGGAACACTATAAATAAGGAATGATAATTGAAGTTTGTATGTTAAATGGAAAAAGACCACTCCATGAGGTGCAGGACCTGATGGGTGGTCTATATTTTTAGAGGGATTTAATTCTACTAATTGTTTCTATTTCACGTTTGGATAAATCATTGTTGCTGGGTCTACATATTCATCGAATTGTTCTTCTGTTAGTAGACCACTGGCGATGGCTGCTTCTTTTAAGGTTGTGCCTTCTTTGTGAGCTTTTTTCGCTATTTTTGCTGCGTTTTCGTAGCCGATATATGGATTTAATGCCGTTACAAGCATTAAAGAATTTCTTAAATTATGATCGAGCACTTCTTTATTCGGTTCAATCCCTACAGCACAATGGTCGTTAAATGATTGCATTGTATCAGCTAATAAGCGAGTTGATTGTAAGAAGTTGTAAATAATTACTGGTTTAAAGACGTTCAGCTCAAAGTTACCTTGGGAAGCGGCGAACGCAATGGTTGCATCATTTCCAACTACTTGAGTGACAACCATTGTCATAGCTTCACTTTGTGTAGGGTTTACTTTACCAGGCATAATCGATGAGCCTGGCTCATTTTCTGGGATGGTGATTTCACCAATACCAGAACGAGGGCCACTAGCAAGCCAGCGAACGTCATTGGCAATTTTCATTAAATCGGCCGCTAATGCTTTTAGTGCACCGTGTGCGACAACGGCTTCATCATGGCTTGTTAAAGCGTGGAATTTATTCGCTGCTGAAGTGAATTGTTTACCTGTTAGTTCACTTATTTCCGCAGCAACACGATCACCAAATTCAGGGTGAGCGTTAATACCAGTACCTACCGCTGTTCCACCAATCGCAAGTTCCTTCATATAATCAATATTTTGGATAATCATCCGCTCCGATTTTGCCAGCATAGCTGCCCAGCCGCTAATTTCTTGACCTAATGTTAGAGGTGTTGCATCCTGTAAATGTGTACGTCCAATTTTTATAATATCTTTAAATTGAGCTGCTTTATCTTCTAGTGTTGACTTTAATAGTCGTAGACGTGGTAATAAATAATCTTCCACTTTTAACACAGCTGCAATATGCAATGCCGTTGGGAAGGTATCATTCGAGCTTTGTGATTTATTGACATCATCATTCGGATGAATGCGATCAGTCTCACCAGCATCCTGTAATAGTTGGTTCGCGCGGTGAGCAATTACTTCGTTAACGTTCATGTTTGATTGTGTACCACTACCTGTTTGCCATACAACGAGTGGGAATTGATCGTCCCATTGCCCATTTAAAATTTCATCAGCTGCCTGTACAATCACATTCGTCTTAAGATCCGAAAGCTTGCCTAGTTTGTTGTTGGCAATTGCTGCACTTTTCTTTAAGATAGCCATGGCCTGCACAAGCTCAATTGGCATTTGCTCCGTACCAATTTGGAAATTCTCTTTACTGCGCTGTGTTTGCGCACCCCAAATTTTATCAGCAGGTACTTTAATTTCACCCATAGTGTCTTTTTCAATACGGTAATCCATGTCAAAACAGCTCCTTTATTATGTAAATTTCTCCATTTATATAGATAAAAACGGATACTCTTAGTCTGATGTAAGAATATCCGTTTGATACATGCTTATTCAAAAAAGAGGGGGATTCTGAATAAAGCAATTTGGAGAAAGAAATAATCTAGTGATAATGATAATTGTTATCAATTAAAAAGTCAATATTTTTGCTTAAGGAATTTTAATGGTGAGAATCATTCGCAATCGTATTATTGATATTCCCGATTGTAAAGGAAATAAACCTATTGTGAAGTATTATCTCTTTTTCTTTCCAAGTTCTTTAACAGGTTGCTTTTTAGGAATTTTTTCGAAAATAATCTTCACATGAAAATTGTTATCATCAACCTGAAGCACCTCAACTACCTTTGCCTTGCGCCCTTTAATCCGAATATCCTCCTCCGCAGCAGGGAGTTTGACGAGCAACTGACTTAAAACGGACGTCTTGTTTTCATAAAAATGAGTCACAAACATCACGATTCTCCTTCTAACATTTGATTGTTACTCACTTTATGAACGACGGAGTCGATATAGAACTTTTGTTAAGGTGGTCAAATGAATCACCGCTGGAATAGCGGCCAGGTTGATCATAAGCTGAGGGAATCCGTTTGCAATGGCGGCCACGGAGATCAAAAAGTGAGGGAACTCGCTCGAACAGGGAGTCGAAGTGATCATAAAGTGGGAGAACCCTCGCACAGGGAGTCAAAGTGATCATAAAGTGAGAGAACCCGCTCGAAAAGGAGGTCAAGGTGATCCTAAAGTGAAGGTAACCGCTCGAACAGGAGGCCAAGGTGATCCTAAAGTAAGAGAACCCGCTCGAAAAGGAGTTTGAAGTGATCCTAAAGTGAAGGTAACCGCTCGAACAGGGAGTCAAAGTGATCCTAAAGTGAGGGAACCCGCTCGAACAGGGAGTCAAAGTGATCCTAAAGTGAAGGTAACCGCTCGAACAGGAGGCCAAGGTGATCATAAAGTGAGAGAACCCGCTCGAAAAGGAGGTTGAAGTGATCCTAAAGTGAAGGAACCCGCTCAAAAAGGAGGTTGAAGTAATCCCAAAGTGAAGGTACCCGCTCGAACAGGAGGTCAAAGTGATCCTAAAGTGAAGGTAACCTCTCGAACAGGGAGTCAAAGTGATCCTAAAGTGAGGGAACCCGCTCGAACAGAGGGCCAAAGTGATCGTAAAGTGAAGGTAACCGCTCGAAGTCATGTTTCAACTTATCAATTAGCTGAGTTGATTTTTTATTTGGATATTTATGTTAATACTACAATGGTACAATAAAGAAATGAAGGAGGAAGATGCATGGTGCCTAATATTATCGAACAAGCAAAACGAGGATTAGAAGGTTTTGCTATAGGTGGCTATCATACTAGCGGAAATTATAGCAAGTATCAGGAGGAGTATTATAAATATTTTGGACATCATGATTTCGAAACTAGGAAATATGCGATAGCCGCATTTACTTGTATGTTGGGGACTTGGGAAACGGGTTACTGTCAAGTTTTTCAGCCAGTAAAAGAGTGGGAGGAAAATAAAAAATGGAGTGCGAATCCCTTCGATCAAAAGCGTTATTATCGCTTTAAAGATTATCTTTATGCCCTATTAGAACATCACGAACAGATAGAAAAAGAATTTCCTTATATGTTTGAAGATATTGTTTTATTTTTAACAACCATTGAGCTCAATAAGGGGATCAGCTATGAGGAATGGTTTCCTGAACATAATCCGACTATTTTTCAGCGCTTACGAGAGGAAGTTTTGATTCCCAAACAGCTCCTTCTAGGTAAACGTAGCCATCGAAAATATTTATTAATAGAAATAGGTATTGAACCTTTTTTTGAATCAGATTATTAACGCCTTTATAAATTGCCGGGTAATCAAGTCAAAGAAGGTTAGTTGTAAATTAATTTATATGAAAATCAAAAATATGACATGTTTTTACGTTTAGTAATTGCAACTTTCGACATATTTTTTATTTATTTCTCGGGAAATATCTCTTACGGAATGGTGAAAACGAGCACCTTTGTTACCGCAACTTCTAAGGGGCATCTATAGGAAAAATAGTGACTTTATGATTTGTTTAACTATTCTTACTTCTTTTTTATCTAAGAGGCAGCGTGATGACGTTTCAGCTTTGATATTGTTCGTTATAATAAGAGAAAGGAGGAAATAAGATGTATTTAAAATCATGTAAGGTGTTACAGGATACCATTCCGAATAAACAGATGTATCCTTTTAACATTCCAAGCTTGCAGGATTTACAAGAGCTGGAGTTTCCGACAAATGTGACGTTCTTTGTTGGGGAAAATGGGTCGGGGAAATCAACATTATTGGAGGCTATTGCGGATCGCTGTGATTTTAATACGGCGGGTGGTGGTCGTCAAAATTTATATGAAGTACATAAGGCAGAATCCTCACTGGGGGACTATATTCGTTTGTCGTGGTTGCCGAAGATTTCGAATGGTTTTTTTCTTCGATCGGAAACATTTTATCAATTTGCCAGTCATATTGATTTGTTAGAATACCATCCGAATAAATATGCCGCTTTTGGGGGCAAATCCCTACACCACCAATCCCATGGTGAATCTTTTCTGGCATTATTTATGAATCGGTTTAAGGGGAAAGCGATCTATTTATTGGATGAGCCTGAGGCAGCCTTATCTCCAACAAGACAATTAAGCCTGCTGAAAATTATGAAGGACTTAGAGCATGAGGCACAATTTATTATCGCTACGCACTCACCAATTTTACTGGGCTATCCGAATGCGACGATTTATAGTTTTGATGATGAGGCAATTGAACCGATACGCTATGAAGATACCATTCATTACATTGTTACCAAACGTTTTTTAGATGCACCACAAACCATTTTAAGTGAGTTATTTGATGAGGAGAGGGAATCATGAATCAACGAAAAGGCTTAGTCATGCGAGAAATTCGATTAGACGAAATGGCACAGTCCATTGATTTACTGAATTATGTCTTTCAAATGTCTATGTCCATTCACAAGGATCGCCGTTTTGTAAATGCTAAGAGTAAGCAGTTTAATGAGGGGCATGCCATCGGATGGTTTGATGGGTCCCACTTGGTTTCGCAAATTTTAAGTTTGCCTTTTGAGGTTAATGTACATGGCAAGATTTACGAAATGGGTGGCATCACAGCAGTTGGGACATACCCAGAATACTCAGGTCATGGCTTAATGGAGAGCTTAATTATTGAAAGTTTACAAAGAATGCGTAATGAAGGTCAATGTATATCCTATTTATTTCCATATTCTATCCCGTATTACCGTAAAAAGGGGTGGGAAATTATGAGTGATATTGTGGAATTTCAGGTGAAGGATACGCAGCTTCCTCATTATGCTGGGCTTAACGGGAAAATTCGTCGTGTGGATCCGAAGCATGAGGATGTTGTGGATATCTATGCACGCTATGCCCAGAAAACGCATGGGGTGATGGTGCGCAATAGTATTGCCTGGAATGAGAAATTTCAGGAGGATTTCTGGGAGGAGAAATTCATTGACAGTGATGTCAATCTTCAGGCAGCTGTCTATTATGATGAAGACGATGTAGCACAAGGCTACATGTTTTATCGTATTATGGAAGAAAACTATTACATTGATGAAATCGTTTATTTGCAGGAAGAGGCTCGTAAAGGCTTATGGAATTTCGTCTCGGCTCATAGTTCGATGGTTTATAATGTCTACGGGAAAACAACGGGAAATGAAGCGGTTGCCTTTTTATTAGAGGACAGTGAAATTATTCAAAAGGTCTCTCCTTATTTCATGGCGAGAATTGTCGATGTCAAAGAGTTTTTATTGCGTTATCCATTTGTCGGTCATGATTTTGAGCTTCAGCTTGCGGTCACTGATCGCATTGTGGCTTGGAATAATGGAACATACATCATTAAAATGGCAAATGGTAAGGTTTCTGTCCAAAAAGTGAGTGAGACTTTGAATGATAGTGCTGTTCATTTAACAGTGCAAACATTGGCTACTATGCTGTTAGGCTATAAACGTCCACGTTATTTAGAGAAAATCGAACGTTTACAAGGACGTCCCGAGGAAATTGACCTACTAGAGGCCGTATTACCTGTTGGTATTCCGACATTTATTGATTATTTTTAAGCCGTATCATGTGTAGAGGAGGAGCCATAACTTGGATTGTTATGGCTGCCAGGCCTCTTTCAACAGTTCAACACCAAGCTTGATTTCTTCCATCGTTAACTTACTAAAACCTAATTGCAGCATCGGTGTCTCCTTTGCTTGTTGATGAAAAAACGGACTGGTTGGGTATACTTTAACACCGCAGGATTCTGCTTGTTCGATGAGCTGTTGCTCCGAAAGTGCAGACTTTATTTTCACCAAAACATAGAGCCCTGATTGCTCGCCTATTATCGTGACTTGCTCACCCAATTGTTGTTGTAGCTCCTGAACAAGGCGCTGCATTTTTTGTTTGTAGGTCAGGCGCATCCTTTTAATATGGCGTGTCCATTCCCCTTGTGCCATAAAATGTGCCATTGTGCGTTGATGGAGGGACGAAGCATTTTGTTCAAAATGAGCAAAGCGTTCTTTAAATGGCTGAACAAGCATATTCGGTAGCACCATATAGCTTAATCGAACTCCTGGCAGAAACGATTTGGAGAAAGTGCCTAAATAAATTACCCGAGAAGGGTCGATCGATGCCAGTGCAGGAAATGGCTGTTGCGCATAACGAAATTCACCATCATAATCGTCCTCTAGAATAAAGCCATCGACTTGTTGGGCCCACTGTATTAGAGTCTGTCGCTGTTGAATATTCATAGAAACACCGTACGGGAAATGATGTGACGGGGTGACATAGAGTAGACGGGATGGACTGTCAGCTAATAGGTTGAGCTGTGCACCAGACTCTGTTACCGGCAATGCCTCTATATGAAAATTATGTAATTGGAAAGCCTCTCGTGCCCCGTTGTAGCCTGGGTCCTCCAGAAGGATACTTGGGAAATGGTCTTTTAATAAAAAGCCAAGATGCAGGAGCATTTGCTGCGTGCTACTGCCAATAATGATATTTTCAATCGTTGTCGAAACGCCCCTTGCTTGTAGGAGGTATTGAACAAGCTGCTCCTTTAACAATGAATCTCCAAACAATTCCCCATATTGATAGCATGATGAATCCAATAATACTTGATTGGCTATTTGGCGCCATGTTTTCAAAGGAAAATGTTGTTGATCAACAGCTCCTGCTCGAAAATCTACAACGATGGAGGGGAGATGGTATTTGGTCTGTGAAATAATCGGGTCTATCTGCTCCTGTAAGAAAACCTGCTCCAACGCATTCACAAAAAAGCCCTTCCGCCCCTCGCCGCGAATATAGCCTTCTGCCACAAGCTGTTCATATGCAGTTAGCGTGGTATTACGACTAACGTGTAAAGTTTCTGCTAGTTTACGAATGGATGGTAGAGAGTCGTTTGTTTTCAGTGCCCCTTGTGTAATAAGTGCTTTAATTTGCTGATAAACCTGTTTATACTTTGCCTCATTCTCTGTTAATAAAAAGATAAAGTCGTCCAATTGTGCACCGCCTTGACATGTTGAAATTTTAGAAACTGTTTCTTTTGAAATGTCAGATTTTTTATTACTATCATACAAGAACGTCAATGAAAAAGAAATGGGGAATAGAAGCATGAAAATTAGTATCGTAACAAAATCAACAATAGGGGAAGTTGTACCATTATTTAATGCCTATCGAGAATTTTATGGCCAGCCATCTGATATAACGAAGGCCGAGCAATTTATTCAAGAACGTGTGGAAAATGGGGAGTCCATTATTTTTCTCGCGTACCAGGAGCAGGAGCCAGTAGGGTTTGCGCAATTATTCCCTATTTTTTCATCTGTAGCTATGAAAAGAGCATTTATACTAAATGATTTATTTGTGGCGCAACATGCCAGGAAGCAAGGCGTCGCTCAAGCTTTAATGGAACAATGCTCCGCCTATTGCCAACAGGAAGCTGCCCGATACATGATGCTCGAAACAGCGAAAGATAATGTCAATGCCCAGAAGCTCTATGAAAAACTAGGCATGACGATTGATGAAAGTGTTTATTATTACAGTATTTACTGGTGATATAGAGGTTGTTCAATTAGAGTGGGGTATTCCTTATAAATGTTGGGGAAGTATTCAAAAAATGCGAGTCTTCCGCTCCAAAGTGAGTCGGAAGTGATCAAAGAAGCGAGGAACCCGCTCATAAGTGAGTCGGAAGTGATCAAAGAAGCGAGGAGTCCGCTCATAAGTGAGTCGGAAGTGATCAAAGAAGCGAGGAACCCGCTCATAAGTGAGTCGGAAGTGATCATAAAAGCGGGGAGTCCGCTCATAAGTGAGTCGGAAGTGATCAAAGAAGCGAGGAGTCTGCTCCGAAGAGAGAGAAGTGACCATAGAAGTGAGGTACCCGCTCCGAAGAGAGAGAAGTGATCATAAAAGTAAGGCCACCGCTCACAAACCTAGCAAAGCGACCCATCCAACACAATAAAGTTTACTTCGGCATCCCAAAAAAGAACCCGCTATAAAAGCGGGTTCTTTTGTTTAGGCTTGGCTCATCCATCCTGCGAAAAGGCCGGAGGAGAAAAAGCGGGTAATATGTGTGAATCCGGCTTCTTGTAGTAGTTGCTCGATTTCTTGAGCGGAAATGAAGGAAATATTCATAATGATTTTGCCCATACTTTCTACCTTTTCTTTTTTGTAACCTGCCTCTAAAAAGAAGCTTTGCCATATTTTGATGCGATCTTGTAGTTCTTCACTTTCACGTTCACCGTAGGCACAGGCGAGGACAAAGGGTTTTCCTGGTTTTAATCGGGTGTGTATGTTTTTTAGTAGGTTCAGTTTTTCCTGTCGATCTTCTATAAAATGAAGGACGAGGATACAACTGGCCGCATCGAATTTCGGCGTATTGGATGGCAGGTTGTCAATGGTTCCTTGTAATAATTGGACACGGTCTTCTAGTCCGAGTTGTGCGGCTTTATGTTGCGCGATTTGAAGCATTTCCTCAGCTGGATCAACCCCTGTAAATGTCCAATGAGGGTTTGTAGGTCCCCAAGCTGAAAGCTCATTGCCACCGCCAGCTCCTATGACAAGCAGGGATGCTTCTTGTTTACCTAGCTGAGCACGGAAGTAGGCTTGTGTTACGGCAAATAATGTGTCATAGGCAGGTACCGAAATACGAGTGCTTTGCTCATAGGTTTGTGCCTTCTCCAATAAATGTGTCGATAATTTATTCATCGTTATGGCCTCCAATGTTTATTGTATATATTATAGATCTTTATTATCCGTAATTGAGTATAACTGAAAATGAGCAAAAGAACAAAAGGGAAGGCTTCTTTAATGAATAACTTTATGAGTAATATTAGATTGAAAATAATGGAATTTTATCCTATCCTTGTAGTAGACAGGGGGAGAAATCATATGATTTTCGAAAACTTGATTAGTGCAATTCTACAAGTGATGTTGTTTTCCATTATTCCATTTATTTGGTGGTTTTGCACAGCGAAAAAGAAACAGTCCTTTCTTACGTGGCTAGGATTGCGAAAGCCTATTATTGAGAATAAGAGAAGGTACGCCATGTTCTTTGTCCTATCCATTGTTGTGTTACTAGTGCCTAACTCTGCGCTCGTCTATTTTTATATTGATAGCTCTTTGCTAGCGCCCAATCAATTTGCTGGACTTGGATTTGCAGCGGTCATACCAGCACTTTTATACGCCGTAATTCAAACTGCTCTGTCAGAGGAGCTATTGTTCCGTGGCTTTTTATTAAAAAGGCTAGCTAATTCGTTTGGTTTTCATGCTGGGAATATAGTTCAAAGCATCGTTTTTGGTAGTGTTCATGGGGCTATGCTTTGGTCGGTGCTTCCTGTCCATATTATTCTGCTAGTAGTAGGATGTACAGGACTCGCGGGCTATGTGATGGGGTGGATGAATGAACGGCTAGCTGGAGGCTCCATCGTAGCTAGCTGGACGATTCATGCTATTGGGAATCTATTAGCGGCAGGCTTCTTTATGTTCCTATTTTGACTTATTTGCATTTCTTGGCTGTCACTTGCATAATAGGC
Source organism: Lysinibacillus sp. (assembly GCF_032093475.1). NCBI lineage: Bacteria > Bacillati > Bacillota > Bacilli > Caryophanales > Bacillaceae > Lysinibacillus > Lysinibacillus sp. The sequence continues at coordinate 15,266 of NZ_DAMDAY010000042.1, forward strand.
AGAGAAGAAAATGTCGTGAAGGGACGTGCAAATATGACAGAGTGGCCGAAGGGTGTTGCAAAACCAGCAATTCGTGCCTTACAAGCAGCAGGCTATACAGAATGGCAGCAGCTAGATAAAGTCGACCTTTCAACGTTAGCTCATTTACATGGGATGGGGCCGAAAGCATTAGCTGCGATTGAGGCGGCACTAAAGGAAAGTAGGGGATCGCGTGAATAAGCTAACGTTATTTTTGTTGGCAATGGTGGTCTATTATGTAGTCGTTGTATTCCTTATTAGCAAGCTGTTTATTATTCCTATCATGAAAGTGATGGCTCTTATCTTTTTTGTGGGGGCTGGCTTTATTTTTTCTCGGAAAATGCGCAAGAAATTACAGTAGGAGGTCTTATGAAAATAGCTAAACTAACATTGTTTTATCTAGCGATTATTGTTTTAGCGATCACTTTGTCATTAGCTGGTGTGCGCTTATCTATCTCACTCGGGCTATTTGCTTTGATTGCAATGGCAATGATTTACCGTCATATACATATTTTATATCGAACAAATAATATGGAGCAGGTGGATAAATGGGTGAAAAATCATAGAAAGGAACCTATCTTTGCTGCGCTCTATGCATCTGCTTATGGGACGAAACAGGAACAGCTTGATGCCATCGATGTCATCATCCATCATTATAAGCAACCAGCTATTAAATATAATTATCTATTTATTAAGGCGATCATGGAGGACAATTTGGGTGCCGCAAAAGTAGCAGCAGCGAAAATAGAGAAGGAGCCTTTAACAAGCTATGCCCAATGCTATATTGCTGCTCTTGAAAGGCGAACAGCCGATATGAGAAGTGATCAATTAACACAGCCTTGGATGCAACCTGCTGTGGAAGCGGTCTATGCCTACACAATAAATGATCGTGCAAAGTTTCGCCAATTGGCCGATGCTAGTATTGATCAGGCACGTGGCATACAGAAATATGGCTTATTACATAATTTTAAACATATGGAAGAAGAATGGGTGAATGAAGGCATAATCCCAAGGGCTACTTGATGACGGTATCGGGTAGCCTGTTTTTGTGTCAGGAACGACCATGAATAATAAATAATTCGATGAGGTGAAAATGTTTGTCTAAAATGGATCATATGATGCAGATTTTATGGATGTTGAATTCAGGCAGGAAAATAACCGCGAAAGAAATAGCTGAAAAATTAGAGATGAATATCAGATCCGTTTACCGCTATATTAATTCACTTTCTGCCAGTGGTGTGCCGATTATAGCTGAAACAGGTCATCATGGGGGATATACCCTGTTGAATAATTTTATTAAAAGCCCTCTTATTTTTGATGTTGATGAGAAAGCGGCATTACTTCATGCTGCTATCTTTGCAAAAGAAGCTGGCTACTTTTTAGAGGAAGCGTTAAATAGTGCAACAACAAAACTTACGATGCATTCAAATCAAGAGCAGGAAAAAATGATTCAGCAACATTTACAAGGTTTCGAGATAATTGGTCCCGTTGAATCTTCATTGGAGCCGCTATTAAAAAAATTAGAAGACAGTATAGTGAACGAAACATCGATTAAAATGGAATACCATACAAATAATGAAAAACAACCTAAACATAGGATGATTAATCCATATGGTTTGGTTTATTGGAATCAAAACTGGTATGTTGTTGCATTTTGTCATGTAAGAAATGAAATTCGTAATTTTAAAGTTGGCCGAATTACTAGTCTGCATCAAACAGTCATACCCTTTCAACGACCACAATCGTTCTCGGCCAGTGATTTTTTTATGAAAAGTCTTCTTCCACAAGCAGAAGACAAACGGAACCATGTGTCTTTCATCATTTGTGGAAAGACAAGTGCGGTGGATGCTATCTGTCAGCATTGGTTTTTAAGGTATCACCTCGAAGAACGCACCTCGAAGAAAGCGATATTTTTATTAGATGAAGAAGCGTTACATACATATGTACCTAATTTACTATTCCCCTATGGAAAATCGATCCAAGTAATAGAACCGATAAGTCTAAAGCAAAAAATGATTGACGTTCTAAAGGAGCTGATAGATTTTTATGAAAACGAAAACTTTACTGACGGAGAATGTCAGTAAAGTTTTTTTATACTTAGCATAGTTTCATTCAATAGAAGGAGTGTTTAGTATGCAAACAAGAAAAGTATATCTTTATGTTTTTGATACGATGGCAGATTGGGAGATCGGGTATTTAATGGCGGAATTAAATTCAGGTAGGTATTTTAAAAAGGGGTTAGAGCCTTTAGAGGTGATGACGATAGGAATTGATAGAAGTCCTGTTACAACAATGGGAGGCATCACGATACTCCCGACTATTACTATTGTTGAATGTCACTTGAATCGCATGGATCTCTTGATTCTTCCTGGAGGTAATACATGGCTAGAGTCTATTCATGATCCTATGTTGCACATGGTTTCAAAAGCGTTGAATGAGGAAGTTTTTGTAGCTGCAATTTGTGGTGCAACGATCGGTCTCGCAAAGGCTGGTTTGCTTGATACAAGACAACATACGAGTAACGATCTCGAATACTTGAAGATGCTTTGTCCACAATATATCGGGGATGAACATTTTAACCAGGAGCCAGCCGTAACGGAAAGGAACTTAGTAACGGCATCGGGAATTGCTCCGTTGGAATTTGCCTACCATGTTTTGAGGCAACTTGATGTTTTTACAACGGAAACCTTACACGCTTGGTATAAGCTTTATGAAACGCGGGAGAAATCATACTTTTATGAACTAATGACATCCATTGAATAACGACTAGTTGAAGAGGAGCATGTTATTTTTGAAAACATGCTCTCTATTTATCCAGCAAAAAGCCTCGTAAGATCCCTGCAATAAAGATCCCGCTTAATAACAATAAAAATAGATAAGCATGCCACTGCTGTAAAATTCGTTCGTGTCCCAATGCCACCATAAGGTCATTGAAAAGGGAATAGGTAAAATACAATAAAATACTATTTTTTATGAGACAAAAAGTGATGATACCATTTTGCCGTTGTTGATGTGACAGCGGCGCTTTCTTTTTCCGCATAACGGGATAAGCAGCTTTCATTTCTAAATAATGTAAAAGTAAAAACAGCATCAGTGCGATAAAGGGTAAATAAAAAATAGCAATTTTTGGTCCGAACTGGGCTTGCTCACTTGTAAAGCTTTGTAATACAGGGATTGTTGCAGGAAGCTTATGATATTGGATCAATGTAGCCGTAATCCCCGCTATAAAAATAGTAGTCACAATGATTGTCAGCTGGTGACAAAAGCGTGGTGTTGGTGTTTTTTGTTGTGTGTGCATCCGTGCCCCCCCATTTCCAACGTCATTCAAAATAACAATCTGTTATACTGTATCATAGAATGATTGCTTATGGGTTAGAGAAAGAAGGATACTATGGAATACTTGTTGTTTTTACTAATTGGCATCATCGGGAATATCATTGGAACATTAGTTGGTGGCGGCGGTTTAATTACATTACCAACGATGATGCTCATGGGAGTTCCCGTTCATTCAGCAATTGGCGCTAATAAAGTGTCCAATATGGTGAGTGCCTTTTCAAGTTTTTATTCAATTTACAAACGAAAAGAATTGGCTTGGATAGAAATGCGTTCGGTCTTACTTGTATCCCTAGTAGGAGGTACACTTGGCGGACTTTTTGCTTCGTTAATGAGTAGTCAAACTTTAACGCTCATCGCCATTATTTTATTAGGCTTTGCTCTGATTATGTCCTTTATGGGTGGTGCTGATTTTGGTGAAAAAGAGCGCTTTACAATGAATCGAAAAAATGGTCCAATTCTTCTTGGAGTTGGTTTTTATGATGGGATGTTTGGCCCAGGGAGTAGCACATTGGCACTTTATACATATGCACATGAGAAGATTTCCTATATCAAAGCGGTAGGTCTTTCACGGGTGGGCGTTTTTGCCATGTGTTCTGGAGCAGCGATTACGTATATTGCTACAGGAAAAATAGAGTGGCCGTTAACACTTATTTTAATGGTCGGCTCTACAATTGGTGCACAAATTGGGCTTGTCCTTGCAAGAAAAGTTAAAGCCAATCAAGTGAAGCTTTTATTGCGTATCGTTACGATTGTGCTGATCGTCCAGCTTGTCTATGATTTTATCCACCAGCTATAGGAGGCGATAGTCATGTTTGAAATTACACCGTACCCAACCTTTTCATGGTCGTTATCGCGTCATAAAACGCTCACAAGCTGTGCACGCAAGTATGGCTATGAATATTATTTTTCCCATAATGGATGGCTTAGCTATCAAGTTGAGCCCTCTCATCAATATGTTTATCGTTTAAAAAAGCTACAGTCCATGCCTATTTTATTTGGGCAAATTGTCCACCGATTTATTGAGCAGGCCATTAATGATTATCTACAAACAGGCAGAGCTCCCACGGTAGAGGAGCTGATCCAATCCGCACGAGGGCAGCTCAATGCGGCCTTTATTGATTCTACACGCCATCTAGAGTGGTGGCGGCAAAAGCCCAATAAATATTATATGATGCAGGAAATTTACTATCATGGCACACTTCCTCCTGAACTAATACAGGACTATAAAGAACGTTTACAAATTGTCTTTGACCATTTTTTGAGGAGTGAAACATTCCAGCAAATTACGGCACAAAAAGGTTCTCTCCGAATCGGTGAACCAGAGCAATTCCGCTCCATGAAAATCAACGACATCCAAGTATTCGTCGTAATGGACTTTCATTATTATGATGAGTTGAGGGATAAATGGGTTATTGTTGACTGGAAGACGGGTGGGGAATCTGATGATGATCGTCAGCAATTAGCGCTCTATGCCTACTATGTTCAGCAAAAATACCGTGTATCACTTGAACAAATCGAGGTCTATAACGAATATTTATTATCAGGAAAACGAAAGAAATATAGTTTTACAGACATCGATATGGAGAATATTTTGTATACCTTCCAGCGCAGTGTTTTAGAAATGAAAAAGTATCAGGCCGATATTTTCTCCAATGAGCCCGTAGACATCGAGGATTTTGAACAAACACAAGATAAATGGCATTGTCGAGGCTGTAATTTTAGAGAGTTATGTGCGGAGAAATGAAGCAAGTGACTAAAATAGTATTGGAATACTTCAAACTGCAAGAAAACGTGTAGAAGCTCCAAAATGAAAGGAAACGCTCAGATAAAGTGTGAAACCCGCTCCTAATAAGGTGCGAGGTGATCCAAACAGCAGGTGTGGCGCTCCAAAATGAATGAAAGGCGCTCCATAAAGTGAGGAACCCGCTCCAATTAGAGCGTGAGGTGATCCAAAAAGCAGCTGACCCGCTCCAATTAGGGTGCAAAGTGATCCAAACAGCAGGTGTGGCGCTCCAAAAAGGGTGGAAAGCGCTCCATCAAGAGTGGAACCCGCTCCAACTAGGGCTTGAGGTGATCCAAACAGCAGGTGTGGCGCTCCAAAATGAATGAAAAGCGCTCCATGAAGTGAGGAACCCGCTCCAACTAGAGCGTGGGGTGATCCAAAAAGCAGGTGTGGCGCTCCAAAATGAATGAAAAGCGCTCCATGGAGTGTGAAACCCGCTCCAACTAGAGCGCGAGATGATCCAAACAGCAGGAGACCCGCTCCAAAAAGGGTGGAAAGCGCTCCATCAAGAGTGGAACCCGCTCCAACTAGAGCGTGAGGTGATCCAAAAAGCAGTTGACCCGCTCCAAAAAGGGTGGAAAGCGCTCCATAAAGTGTGAAACCCGCTCCAACTAGAGCGCGAGGTGATCCAAACAGCAGGTGTGGCGCTCCAAAAAGGGTGGAAAGCGCTCCAAAAAGTGAGGAACCCGCTCCAAATAAAAATATAGATATCATTTCGAGATTTTCATTTCCGTACAATAATCTTTTAGTCAAAAAAGTTGATGCCAGGTCTTAATAAGCCAAGCAATAGTCAGATAAAAAGAAAAAGACCACTCATGATGGGTGGTCAAAATAGATAAAACGCGAATTAATCTTAGATTATAATGAAGTTGATTTGCCCTTTTTCTCGTTAATAATAAGGTCTTCATGTGGGTGAGCAGTGTCAGATTGTCCTTCACGCTCATTACGTTTTTTACTAGTACCTGGGTCTGCATCTCTTGAAAATGTTTGTTTTGTTGGCTCGTCTGTTGCAAATTCTGTATTTTTTTTATCTCTTTTCATTTCGACACCTCCTACAGATAGTATTTAACTTATCCAATAAAATATCCCTGTTTATTTCAACTAAACACGTCAATTTCATTTTCGACCACTCCATGATCGATGGTTTTTTTACATAAAGTATGGACCGCCAATAGCTTACTAAAGCCAGTATGATAAAAAATACTAGTAAAGCAAGGTCTTAAAAATGGTGAAAGTCAGATTAATACTACAATAAAAAGTAATCTTGGATGTGTATTGAATAAAAGAAAAAACCAGAATGGAAAATTCCATTCTGGTTAAAGTCTCACTTTTTAGGTTCACTACATATTATAAGGTTTGTATTTATTTTAAATTATCTATTGCATACTGCGCTTCTTCAGGAGTGAATTTTTCTCCATATTCAGAAATCAACTGCTCGTAAATAGCCGAATTTGACATACTCATCATTTTTGCGTATGTTTGGGCTTTTTTCAATGCGTTTTCTTTCCAATCAAAAACAATGTTATCAATAGCATATTGAGCGGCTTCTGCTGGGAATTTCTCCCCGTATTCCGATGTTAATTGGTCATAAATACCTGCCTTTGACATTTGCATATTTTTCGCATATTGTTCTGCTTTCTTTAAGGCAGATTTATATTCTCGTGGGACACTTTCCTCTTTAGCCTTAGCTTCTGCTTTAGCTTTGGCTTCTGCATCTGCTTTAGCCTTTGCCTCCGCATTCTCTTTAGCTTTCTGTTCAGCTACTACTTTTTCTTCAGCTTCTTTGGCTTCTCGTGTAGCTTTTTCTTCAGGTGTTTCTTCCTTAGGTTTTGCTGTAGTTTCAATTGTTTCATTACCCTTATCTTTGGAAGTTTCAGTTGAATCAGTTGTTGAGACAAACCCAATAAATGAAGCAATCATGACGGCTACTGAAATACCAGCAAATTTGATTTGTTTTTTACCTTTTATACTATCTTTTTTGGCAAATTTAACAATTGATAAAATCACGAAAATAAAAATTGCCACAAAACTCATTATCGAGATTATCAAAAATAAATCATCCATCTTTATCATCCTCCCCCTATTTTACATTTTAGGTAATTTGATGGTAAAAGTACATACAAATTTAGTAAAAATTCCACTTATCGAAAAAAATTTCTGGACAGTGTTATCTTTCAACCTTAAGACTAAAGCTACGCTCAACATATTAGGCATGATTTATTATTAAGGATATATATGGTAAAATAGGTATGTATGTGTATAAAAGGGAGCGAGAAAATGGTCTATATGAAATCACCTAGCCATCTGGTGATAGGTGGAAATTGTGCAGAATCAACAAACAAATTCTCTGTCTTCTTGGTCGAGGAGATAGAGAATGATTAAAAATAAAATAGCGTTCATTAGCGGGATTGTTATTTTAGGTATATGTATGTGTCTGTTTTTCCCATATCCTAACAGCGAAATGATCTATGCTCAATCTTCATTCATGTCATTTCCAATCCAAACGAAAGATGGATTTAGGATGCTAGGTATCATCGGTTCGGTTTTGTTTATAGTTGCTATCATTTTAATTGGTAGGAGCATAACCAAATATTTTTTTCGAACAATTGGTTTGGTCGTGATCCTCTATGCATGTTTACCTTATTTACTCATTACGGCCTATCAAGAAACCTTTGCTAGTGGCATAATGGCCATATCCTACAATGGAGATGGTACCTGTGATTTTGAAATGTTGGGTAAAGACTTAATGATGGGTGAATGTGAGCTTGCATTACATAATCGAAGCAATGAAGCTGTATCATTTGATTTAGAGTTTTTAGAATCTAGTTACTTGGAAGATGACATGCGTATGACGACACTTATGAATATAGCGGGTCCCTATCATCTAACAATCGAGGCAAATAGGATAAAGTCAATTCACCTGAAAGAAATACTTGATGTAACAGATGTTTCAAACCATATGGAGGGTGGAGCTTCGTATGAAGTTCACTTTAAATTATGGACCGGGGAAACTGAACGAAATTTATAGATGATCGTAAATAATGTACTAATAAGTAAGTAACCAAAAGCGGGTGATGAACAATGTCACTCGCTTTATGTTTGACTAAACTTATACAACAACAAATTTCATAGTATAAATTCAGCTTGTTCCACATATATATGATAAGCAGCAAATTGCGAACGTTCAGTACCTTTTAAGTTCATAGAGGGGGGATGTCTATGAGTAAACAAATGTCGATGTTTGAGCTTTTGGAAACACCCGTGAAAAAGTCTGTAGAGGGTGAAATAAAAAATGTTGAAAAGAAAAATGTAGTAGCACCTCGTAAGGTGGGATATATTGTACCGCAATCATATGCAACCGTTGTGCATTAAAGTTAAATTTGCTTTTATGCTAAACTTGTATTAAATTATAAGGAATGTGAATTTTAAGAGAGGAGGCAAAAAGTGATGGAAATGGTGTACAGAACAATGGCAATTGAAGTAAAGACATTTTTACAATTAGATGATTTTTTGTCAAAGGGACCAGTCTGTGGTTTTTTAAGTAAATGCCATATTAAACATAGTAACCGGAAGCTTTTTGCCTGTCTATTATCATAGATGAAAAAAGTAAAAAAATGGATGATCGATAGAAATTCCTAGACGCCGGTTTTTATGGCGTCTTTTTTGTTGGGATTAATGTTTAGAAAGGGTGAGTTGATTGCTGAAAAAACTAAGGCAATTTAGGAATGTTTCAGTGTTCCAAACGCTTCTAATTTAGCAAAATAATTAGAAGCGAGGAATTTAAAAATGAATAAACAACAAATTTTTACACCGTCATTTCTTTTTCTATTTATAAGTAATTTTTTGATTTTTATAGGATTTGAAATGTTACTGCCAATTTTACCGGCCTATTTAGTAAGTTTAAACGCCAACCCGATGCAAGTAGGGTTG